>NZ_KV814909.1:38298-96120 GCF_001814135.1 Neisseria sp. HMSC067H09
AGGTCGTCTGAAAAGTTTTCAGACGACCTTTTGAGATTTTACTCTTTAACTAAAGGACCTGATGTTCCTCCGTGTCCGGCGGCGGTGCGCACCAGTTGGAGAAATTCGGACTTCAGGCCGAACGGATCATCGCCTTGGACTTTTTGTGCCATGTTTTCGATGTCGCCCCAGCTTAGTTTGCCGTTGTATTCGCCGCCGCGCAAGGCTTGGGCGTAGGAGGCGGCGGCAAGGGCGAGCAGGGTGTCTTTGTCGGCTTGGTCAAGCGGTTTGCTGCCGACGGGGACGGCTTGTTGCATCAGTTGGCTGTCTTTTTGTCCGGGCAGTTTGTAGCGCACTTTGACAAAGGCGTATTCGTTTTTGCTGCCTTTAGCGGCTGGGGCTTTTTGATAGCGTGATTCTTCAAGCCAGCCTTGTTTGCCCTGCGGGATGATTTCATAGAGGGCGGTCACGCTGTGGCCTGCACCGATGTCGCCCGCATCTACATTGTCGTTGTTGAAATCTTCATTGCGCAGGGTGCGGTTGGTATAGCCGACCAAGCGGTATTCTTTGACGGTGGCGGGGTTGAATTCGACTTGGATTTTGACATCCTGCGCTACGGTGGCGAGTGTGGAGGTCAGCTGCTGTTGCAGGACTTTTTTCGCTTCTTTTTCGTTGTCGATGTAGCTGTAATTGCCGTCACCCGCATCGGCGATTTGTTCCATCATGTCTTCGTTGTAGTTGCCCATGCCGAAGCCCAGGGTGCTGAGTGAAACGCCGCTTTTGCGTTTTTCGGCAACCATGGATTTGAGGGTTTCGGTGTCGGATACGCCGACGTTAAAGTCGCCATCGGTCGCCAGTAGGATGCGGTTGATGCCGTTGGGTACGAAGGCTTTTTGCGCTTGCTCATAAGCCATTTGCAGTGCAGATTCGCCGTCTGTCGCGCCGCCTGCACGCAGTTTGTCGATGGCGTTCAGGATTGTTTCTTTATCTGCACCTGAGGTGGGCGGAAGCACTAGATCCTCGCCTGACGCATAGGTAATCAGGGTCACTTTGTCTTGCGGGCGCAGTTGTCGGGTCAGGATGCGAAGGGTTTTTTGAACCAGCGGCAGTTTGTTTTCCTCCCCCATACTGCCGGATACATCCACAAGGAAAACGAGGTTGGCAGGCGGCAGGTCTTTTTTCGCGGTGTCTTGTGCTTGGATACCGATTTTGATGAGTTTGGCTTCCGGTTGCCATGGAGAATCAATGGTTTCAGTGTGAACGGCAAATGGACGGTCGTCAGTAGGCAGTGGATAGTTGTAGGGGAAATAATTGACGATTTCTTCAATCCGTACAGCGTCTTTGGGCGGCTGTTCGCCATTGGTCAGAAATCGGCGGACGTTGGCGTAGCTTCCGGTATCGACGTCTATGCTGAATGTGGAAACAGGCTCTTGAGCAACGGATTTGACCGGTTGGTCGGGTTGGTCTTGGTAGCGTTCGGTGTTTTCTGCAAGAGGCAGATTTTCTTCAGCAACGGCGGCAGTAGACAGTGCTGCGTTGGGTGGACTCTGAAGACTTTCAGGTGAAGAACTTGAGCGTTCGAGTGGGCCGGAACACGCGGCCAAAGCTGCTAACGTGAGTATGGAAACGGTTTTTAGAAAAAAACGGGGCATGATTCAAGCTCCAGGGAAATATCACATGCTGATTGTTAAAAGTATTGATAGCAGTGTATTGGCAGATTCAACGATAGCGCAGGGTCACTTTTTATTTGGATTTTAATGTGTGAATAGTGGGTTAAGTTTAAATCAGGACAAGGCGGAGCAATGCGGTACTGGTCTAAACTTAACCCACTATGTTTATGACTTGGGCAAGATTTTGTCGGGCTGAGACGATTTTGTAAAGGCCTCAACCCCGATTTATCTTACATTAACTTTTCTTCCGGCGGCGTTCGCCCGGCAGCAGCATATCCGCCCATTTGATGATGTTGGCGACTTCGGCGGGGTTGAGTTCGTAGAACTGTCCGCGTTTGAGGCGGTTGGGCAGGCCGATGGGGCCGAAGCCGACGCGCACGAGGCGGCTGACGGTGAGGCCTTGGCTTTCGAATATGCGGCGCACTTCGCGGTTGCGGCCTTCTTTAATCACGACGTTGTACCATTTGTTTGCACCTTCGCCGCCTTGTTCGTAGATGCGTTCGACTTTTGCCAAGCCGTCTTCGAGCATCACGCCTTCTTCGGTGAGGCTGCGCATTTGTTCGGTGGTCAGCCCGCCCAGTACGCGCACGGCGTATTCGCGTTCGACTTCGAAGCTGGGGTGGGCGAAACGTTGGACGAGTTCGCCGGAGGTGGTCAGGATGAGCAGGCCGCTGGTGTTGATGTCCAAGCGTCCGATGGCAACCCAGCGGCTGCTGGCGGCTTGCGGCAGGCGGTCGAATATGCTGACGCGGCCTTGCGGGTCGTCGCGGGAGACGATTTCGCCTTCTTGTTTGTAATACAGGATGATGCGCGGCAGGCGGTCCGCCCATTTGAGCTTGATGATGCTGCCTTTGACGGTAACGTGGTCGTCAGGGGTGACTTTGTCACCCAGTTGCGCGGTTTTGCCGTTGACCGTTACCCAGCCGTTATTGATCCACTCTTCCATTTCGCGGCGCGAACCGACGCCGGACGCGGCAAGCACTTTTTGCAGGCGTTCGGGTTCCATGCGCGACAGGTCGCTGCGGCGCTCTTTCAAATCGCGCGCGCGTTCCATGATTTTTTGGTTGGGATTGCGGACGACGAGTTTTCTGGCTTTGGCGGCACGCTGTTTGGGGGCGTTTTGCGGCTTGAGGTCGTCTGAAACTTTTTGTCCGTAAGGTTTGGAAGCGGTTTTCCGCGTTTCGTCTTTGGGACGGGCTTTGCTTTTGAAAGGTTTGGCGGTTTTCTTGGCAGACGGGGCTGCTCCGTCGCGCCATTGGCGTTTGCTGGTGGGTTGCTTGGACATGGAGTTCTCCTAACGCGTTTCCTGATGATTTCGAAACGGTTCTTCTGCGGCGGTGGCGGCAGGAATAAGTTACGGATAAAAGGCCGCCTGAAAACGAATGAAACGAGTTTTGCTAAAACGTTTTTATATTTCAGACGACCTTTTGCTGGAGTCGGGATTCTACCCTATCGGCTTGAAGCTGTGGGAAGTTTAAGGCGACAGCCGCTCGCGTATCCAATTGCCGTCAACCAAGCGGTATTGGATGCGGTCGTGCAGGCGGCTGGGGCGGCCCTGCCAGAATTCGATGCGGTCGGGGATGACAAGATAGCCGCCCCAATGCGGCGGACGCGGGACGTGCAGCGGGTGTTTCGCGCCCACTGCCGCCGCTTTGGCAACCAACAGCGCCTTGCTCGACAACACTTCGCTTTGCGCGCTTGCCCATGCGCCGATGCGGCTGGTGTAGGGGCGGCTGTCGAAATATTCGTCCGAAGCGGCGGCATCCAGTTTTTCGATGCGCCCTTCAACGCGCACCTGCCGCTCCAGCTCCGGCCAGAAAAACGTCATGGCGGCAAACGGATGCGCGTCAAACGAGCGGCCTTTGCGGCTTAAGTAATTGCTGAAAAACACAAATCCCTGCGGATTGACCTCTTTCAGCAGCACCATGCGGCTGTTCGGCCTGCCGTCTTCGCCCACGGAAGCCACGTTGACGGCGGTCGGCTCGTTGACTTGCGAATGAATCGCCTCGTTCAGCCATTGCTCGAACTGGACAATCGGGTCGGCACGGCATTCCGATTCCGACAGTTCGCGCTTGCTGTAATCTTCGCGGATATTGTGCAAATCCATGATGTCCTCCGATATTCACGTTTGTTTGAATGCATCATACCCCGTTTTTTCAGACGACTCCAACGATAGGGAGGGGGAAAATGTGTATAATCCGCGTCAAATCAAATGAAACGGAAAAAACCATGCAAACCGAAGTCGAACTGAAAATCCTCAATCCGAAAATGGCGGACAAACTGCCCTCCTACGCCACGTCGGGTTCTGCCGGACTGGACTTGCGCGCCTGTTTGGACGAAGCCGTTACCCTGCAACCGGGCGATACCTACCTTGTTCCGACCGGCCTAGCGGTTCACCTTGCCAATCCCGACTACGCCGCCGTTTTGCTGCCGCGTTCCGGTCTGGGACACAAACACGGCATCGTCTTGGGCAACTTGGTCGGACTGATCGACTCGGACTATCAGGGCGAACTCAAAGTCTCCGTGTGGAACAGGGGCAAAGAAGCGTTCACCATCGAGCCGATGGAACGCATCGCGCAAATGGTCATCGTTCCCGTCCTCCAAGCCTCGTTTAAAGTCGTGGACGAATTTGCCGCCAGCGAACGCGGCGAAGGCGGCTTCGGCAGCACGGGCAAAGCCTAAACCGTCTGTTCACATACAAAGGTCGTCTGAAAACTTGCAATGCCGGTTTTCAGACGACCTTTTGCCGTATTTGTATTGCAGGCTGAAATTGATAGAACATGCAGTATTGGTTACAATTTCGTTTCTTAAAATTTTTTAACGTTTGAAAACGTATAGAAAGACTGTAATGGCTGAAACAATGAAAAAACAGGTGGACTCGCCTGATTTGGTGTACGGTTTGGAAGACAAACCGCCATTCGGAAATGCCTTATTAAGCGCGATAACGCATCTTCTGGCGATTTTTGTGCCGATGATTACGCCCGCGCTGATTGTGGGCGGCGCGCTGGAATTGCCGGTGGAGATGACGGCGTATCTCGTGTCGATGGCGATGGTTGCGTCGGGTGTCGGCACTTATTTGCAGGTCAACCGTTTCGGGCCGGTCGGTTCGGGGATGCTGTCTATCCAGTCGGTGAATTTCTCGTTCGTTACCGTCATGATTGCGCTCGGAGCAGGGATGAAAGAGGGCGGTTTGACTAAGGATGCGATGATTTCGACACTGTTGGGCGTATCGTTTGTCGGCGCGTTTTTGGTGTGTTTCTCGGCGTGGCTTCTGCCGTATTTGAAAAAAGTGATTACGCCAACAGTCAGCGGTGTGGTCGTGATGCTGATTGGTCTGAGTTTGGTACACGTCGGCATTACTGATTTTGGCGGCGGCTTCGGTGCGAAGGCGAACGGCACGTTCGGTTCGATGGAAAACTTGGGGCTGGCGTCGCTGGTGTTGTTGATCGTGTTGATATTCAACTGCATGAAAAATCCGCTGTTGCGTATGAGCGGCATCGCAGTCGGGCTGATTGTCGGCTACATCGTCGCGCTGTTTTTGGGCAAGGTGGACTTTTCCGCGCTGCAAAACCTGCCGCTGGTTACGCTGCCCGTACCGTTTAAATATGGTTTTGCTTTTGAATGGCACGCATTTATTGTGGCGGGCGCGATTTTCCTGTTGAGCGTATTTGAGGCGGTCGGCGATTTGACTGCGACGGCAATGGTGTCCGACCAGCCGATTGAAGGTGAGGAATACACCAAACGCCTGCGCGGCGGCGTGTTGGCAGACGGCTTGGTATCGGTGATTGCGACGGCTTTGGGTTCGCTGCCGCTGACCACCTTCGCGCAAAACAACGGCGTGATTCAGATGACCGGCGTGGCTTCGCGCCATGTGGGCAAATATATTGCGGCGATTTTGGTGCTGTTGGGTTTGTTCCCCGTCGTCGGGCGCGCGTTTACGACGATTCCGAGTCCGGTTTTAGGTGGGGCGATGGTTTTGATGTTCGGACTGATTGCGATTGCGGGCGTGCGGATTTTGGTCAGCCACGGCATACGCAGGCGCGAGGCAGTGATTGCGGCAACGTCGGTCGGTTTGGGCTTGGGCGTGGCGTTTGAGCCGGAAGTGTTTAAAAACCTGCCTGTCTTGTTCCAAAACTCCATTTCCGCCGGCGGCATTACGGCAGTTATCCTGAACCTGCTTTTGCCGGAGGATAAAACCGACAAAGTCGTCAAAATCGATACCGAGGGGCTGGAACATTAAGTTTCAAGCGTAAACAAAAAGCCGTCCCTTTCGGGTGGCAATATATAAGGTCGTCTGAAAATTTGATTTTCAGATGACCTTTTTGTATTTTGGGGTGTTAGGGCTATTGAGTGTTTTTGATACAACGGAGTTTGCTCATCTTATACTTTGTATTTTAAACCGTGGTTGTGGATACGAGTTCTTTATTCATACTGCTTTAAATTTGAAAATTTAATATGGCTAATTATAAAAAGCTATTGCAACCCTTTGTTGTATTGTTAAATAAAAATACCATATCTTGTGTTCTTGTGATTTAATTTGCACCATATATTGTATTTATGGGTAGCAGGTCATGGCGGTGTTGAAATTCACAATCGAGCAAATCGTATGGCAGGAAGTGCCGGGCGAAGTGTCGCTGGCGTTTCTGTTTTCAGGCTGCCCGCTGCGCTGCAAAGGCTGCCACAGTGCTGATGCGTGGAAAGAGGGTATCGGCACGGAATTGACCGAGGATTATTTGAAAGGTCGTCTGAAACGCTATCGCGGGCTGATTAGCTGCGTGTTGTTTATGGGCGGGGAATGGCAGCCGGAAGCCTTGCAGAAAATGTTGGGCATCGTGACGCAGGCGGGGTTGAAAGCCTGTTTGTACACCGGTTTGGAGCGTGAGGAGCTGGAGGCGGTTTCAGACGGCATCCTGCCTTATCTGACGTATCTGAAAACCGGCCGTTGGCAGATGGAGCTGGGCGGCTTGGACAGCCCGACAACCAATCAGAAATTTATCGATTTGCGCACGGGCGAGGTGTTGAACCGCTTGTTTATCAAAGACAAACCCGCGCCCAAAATCATCCCGATTACGACTCAGCCGCAGGCAGCGGCTTTTCAGACGGCCTGAGGCTTTTTATCTAACCCACACAGGAGGAATTAACATGATTCGGCTGCATCCCGAACAGTTAAACGGCAAACTGCAATTCATGCACGACTACATCAGTGCGCAAAACGCGGCGGACGGCTCGAAAATGGACGCCAATGCCAACGTTACCCAGAAAAACATCGCCACGATGGAAGCGGAAATTATGAAAGACTTTTTCGTGCAGATTAACCGCGCCCAAGTGTCGCGCAAAATCGCCGAAATTTTCGACCAATCCGTTGCCGACGAGTACATCCGCCAGATTGAGGCGCATGAGATTTATGTGCACGACGAAACCAGCCTCAAGCCTTATTGTGTGTCGGTTACGCTGTATCCCTTCCTGCTCGACGGGTTAAGCAAACTCGGCGGCGAATCTAAGGCGCCGCAGCATTTGGCGTCGTTTTGCGGTTCGTTTATCAACCTTGTGTTTGCCATCAGCGCGCAGTTTGCCGGAGCGGTGGCGACGGTGGAATTTCTGACTTATTTCGACTACTTCGCCCGCAAAGACTACGGCGACGATTATTTGGAAACCCACGGCAAAGAAATCGCCAACCATATGCAGCAGGTGGTGTACAGCATCAACCAGCCCGCTGCCGCGCGCGGCTATCAGAGCGTATTTTGGAATATTTCCGTGTACGATCAATATTATTTCGATGCGATGTTCGGCGATTTCGTCTTCCCCGATTTCAGCAAACCGGTGTGGGCGAGCGTGGCGAAGCTGCAAAACTTCTTCCTCAAATGGTTCAATCAGGAACGCACCAAAGCCGTTTTGACTTTCCCCGTCGTTACCGCCGCAATGCTGACCGATGGCGGCAAATGCAAAGACACCGTGTTCGCCGACGAAATGGCAAAAGAGTTAGCGGAAGGCAATTCCTTCTTCGTCTATCTTTCCGACAATCCCGACTCGTTGGCTTCCTGCTGCCGCCTGCGCAATGCCATCGAAGACCGCACCTTCAGCTACACACTCGGCGCGGGCGGTGTGGCGACCGGTTCCATCAACGTCATCACCATCAATATGAACCGACTGGAACAAGACGGGCGCGACCTTGCCGCCGAAGTGGCCAAAATCCACAAATACCAATACGCCTACCGCAAACTGATGGAAGAATACCAAGCCGCCGGAATGCTGCCCGTTTACGATGCAGGCTTTATCACGTTGGACAAACAGTTCCTCACCATCGGCATCAACGGCATGGCGGAAGCCGCCGAATCGCAAGGCATCAAAGTCGGCTACAACGACGATTACATCCACTTCGTCCAAGGTCGTCTGAAAACCATATTCGAAGCCAACCAAGCCGCCAGCAAACACTATGGCGTGAAGTTCAACACCGAGTTCGTTCCCGCCGAAAACCTCGGCGTGAAAAACGCCAAATGGGACAAAGCCGACGGCTACAAAGTCAGCCGCGAATGCTACAACTCCTATTTCTACGTCGTTGAAGACGAAGAAATCAACGCGCTCGACAAATTCCTGCTGCACGGCAAAGAACTGGTGGATTGGCTCGACGGCGGCTCCGCGCTGCACCTGAACCTTGACGAAGCCCTGCCCGAATCCGGCTACCGCTCGCTCTTGGACATTGCCGCACAAACCGGCTGCAACTACTTCTGCGTGAACGTGCGCATCACCATCTGCAACGAATGCGGCCACATCGACAAACGCACCCTGCACGCATGCTCCGCCTGCGGTTCGCACGACATCGACTACGGCACCCGCGTCATCGGCTACCTGAAACGCGTATCTGCCTTCTCGAGCGGACGGCGCAAAGAACATGCGCTACGGCATTACCATCGTAAAGCGGCTTGATGGTATTGAATAGATAAAGGTTGTCTGAAACTTGGGTTTCAAGTTTCAGACGACCTTTTGGGTTTTATAGTGGATTAACTTTAAACCAGTACGGCGTTGCCTCGCCTTTCCGTACTATCTGTACTGTCTTCGGCTTCGTCGCCTTGTCCTGATTTAAATTTAATCCACTATATCTATGACTTTATTCGGGATGAACGAGTTTGAAGCCGAGAATAAGAAAAACGACCGATACGCCGTACCGGTCGTTTTTACGAATACCTGCTAAATTAGAACCAAGCTCTGATCAGAGCAGCAGTACCTGCGATACCACCAACCAAGCCAACTGCATTGGCTGCGGTACCCATTGCGCCATTGATCTGATCACGTTTGTTGGCACGTTTTTCACGTTCTAAAGCCAGCTCTTCTGACACGTTCGCACGTTGACGACGGTGTTGTTCCAGTTCTGCGCGGGAAAGTTGGGCAGATGCACGGTTACGCCCCGCTTTAATAGCAGCAGAATCGTCACCGATAGCCATATCACCAACAGAGTTTCCTTGCGTGGCGCAACCTGTTACTACCATGGATGAAAGAAGCAGGGCAGCAATTGTTTTTTTCATGATTTTTACCTAGTAAAAAATATTAAGCGGTTATATATTTTAGTGAAGAATATAGATTTTTCGATCGCCATAAGCACGGTTAATCGCATCTGCTTCATCCATCATTTCTTCGCGACGTTCGCGACGGCGTTCTGCTCGTTCTGCTCGCTCATCACTTTGTACTCTGCGGGAATCAGCTTGCATAGCAGCTTCCTGTTCAGGAGAAGGAGAGAAGCGCATATCGCCGTAAGTGGCGGAACAGCCTGTCAATGCAGACAGTAAGAGGGACATCAAAATAGTTTTTTTTAACATAACAAATCCACTTGTCCTTAAAGAGGGTTAGATCGGGTTAATTTTTTATATTATATCATTCTTATGAATTTAGCAAATTGTTTTGTGTGAGTATGGAGTGACGAAAAGATCAAATAGTGTAACCTGTAATAGGATAATCTCACGATTTTCTCTAGAGATATAATTAATTGTTTTCTTAGTAAAATTTAAGTTAGGTACTAAAATTTATAATGTACATACAAATTTAAACTGATTTTAATAAATTAAGATAAGGTAAATTGAACATTGTTAATATGATTTATTCTTTATATTTTTTATTTTTATAGCTGTTTTTAGGTATATTCTATTCATATTGAGTAGATAGAGAAGGTTGTCCTAAGGGGGTAGGACAACCAAATAAAACACTGTTGAGTTACGAAGTAAATATGTAATTTTATGTAATCCAAACCGCTAGAATTTTCTTAAATAGCTCAATCTATACCGCCGAATTTGCCGCTTTTGAAATCGCTGATGGCTTGGCGGATTTCTTCGGCGGTGTTCATCACAAACGGGCCATAGCCGACGACGGGTTCGTCAATCGGGACGCCGGAGAGCAAAAGGATTTTGACTTCTTCGCTGTCGGCTTCTATGTGTACGTTGCCGCCGCTTTTCTCAAAGCCGACCAATTGTCCTGCGCCTGCCTGCTCTTTGCCGTTTAGGGTAACGTTGCCCCGCAGGACGACCATAGACAGGTTGTGGGCTTCGGGTATTTCCAATACGGCTTTTTTATTGGCATTCAAAACGATGTCCCAGACGTTCATTTCGGTGAAGGTGTCGGCTGCGCCTTTTACGCCTTTGTATTCTCCTGCAATCAGCCGCAGGCAGCCTGCCTCGTCAGGGAGCTCAACCACGGGGATACCGGCTTTGGCGAGATGCTGATAGCGCGGTTGCGTGTTTTTGTCTTTGGCGGGCAGGTTGACCCAAAGTTGGACCATTTCAAACAGTCCGCCTTGTTTGCTGAAGTTTTCGGAGTGGAATTCTTCATGGATGATGCCCGAACCTGCGGTCATCCATTGCACGTCGCCTTCGTAAATGATGCCGCCTCCGCCGCTGGAGTCGCGGTGTGCCACTTCGCCGTGGTAGGCGATGGTAACGGTTTCAAAGCCTTTGTGCGGGTGTTGCCCGACACCGCGCGGGCTGCGGGCTTCGTTGGGGGAGAATTCATAGGGTGCGGCGTAGTCGAGCATCAGGAAAGGGTTGGTGCCGCGGTCTTCCCCCATGTGGGAGAACAAGGGTTGGACGAGGAAGCCGTCGCCGACCCAGTGTTGGCTGTTTGCACGGTAGATTTGTTTGACGTTGCGCATGATGAGGTTCCTTCTTGTGGGGTCGTCTGAAACCTTTTCAGACGACCTTTGTGTAATGAAATTAATAATGTCGTGGTTGCCATACTTTGTTGCATGTATTATATGGGGTACAAACTTATTAACAAGTACGCACAATTTTTATACTGTCATTTGGAGGTCAATAATGGCGGAAACAGAACTGACACACAGCACCTGCTGTCCGGTCGTTAATACTTTGGATATTATCGGCGGCAAGTGGAAGGTATTGATTTTATATTATTTACACGGGGAAACCCGACGATTCAACGAATTGCAGCGTCTGCTGGCGGGCGTTACCCAGCGGATGTTGACGTTGCAATTGCGCGAGTTGGAGCACGACGGTATTGTCCATCGCGAAGTGCATCCGCAGGTGCCGCCGAAGGTGGAGTATTCGCTGACCGCGTTCGGACGGACATTGATGCCCGTCATCGAGGCGATGCACCGCTGGGGCGAGCAATATGCCGCAGAATGCGTGAAACACAGAAAGCAGCCGCAAGAGTAAGCAGCTCTCAGACGACCTTTAGTCCGTCCGAGCAGGACAAGGTCGTCTGAAAGGGGCATATATCATGCCGTTCTTTTGTTTTATAATGACAACAGCCGATGTAAATAAAGTAATCAGGGATGAATATGAAAAAAACAGTTATTGCATTGCTTCTTGCCGTATGTGCAGGTACTGCGGGGGCGGCGGATACTTATGGCTACTTGGTCATGTGGCAGAATCCTGCGGATGGCGGCAGTGCCGTACAGCTCAAAACAACCAAAGAAAATGCTTCGCAACTGGAAGCAAATGCCGAATTGGAGGCTTTCTGCCGCGCACAAGATACACTTTCGGGCGTGCAGCAGGGGCAGGCGACGGGGTGTAAGTCGGTTATTCCGCTTCACAATACCTGTATCGCGCTCGCTTATCCGAAAGCGCAAGGCGGTCTGACGGCGGAAAATGTAGTTGCCATTACTTCTCCGCGTTTTAAAAGCGTCCATCAGACTGCGTTGAACCAATGTATTAAAAAATATGGGACGCAAGGTCAATGTGGTTTGGAAATTGCGTATTGTACGTCCGCTGATTTGTATGGCGGTCAGGTCAGGGCGTTTTGGAACCGCTTGAAATCGTTGTAAGTCATTGAGTTGATTTTTATGGTATAGCCGTTTAAAACAAAAAAGGTCGTCTGAAAATCGGATTCTGTTATTTCGATTTTTCAGACGGCCTTTTTATTTGGATTCGCGTATTTATTGGGTGACGGTTATACGTTTGATAATAATGGGTTTGATTGGGACGTTTTGATGGAAGCCGCGTGTTTCAGTCGGCGTTTTGCTGATTTGGCGTACGACATCCATGCCCGAGGTTACTTTGCCGAAGACGGTATAGCCGTAGCCTTGCGGGGTTTTGTTTTTGAAGTTGAGGAATGTATTGTCGGCAGTGTTGATGAAGAACTGGCTGGTGGCGGAATTAGGATCGCCGGTGCGCGCCATGGCGATGGTGCCGACAGTGTTTTTTAAGCCGTTGTCCGCTTCGTTGATAACAGCTTTATCTGTGGTTTTTTGGGCAAGGTCTGGGGTAAAGCCGCCGCCTTGAATCATAAAGCCGTCGATAACGCGGTGGAAGACGGTGTTGTCGTAAAAGCCTTTGCGCGCGTAGCTGACGAAGTTGGCGACGGTTTTGGGCGCTTTGGTTTCGTCGAGCGACAGACTGATATTGCCCATATTGGTTTCGATGACAGCGCGTGTCTCGGCTTGGGCGTTGAAGGCTGCGGCAAGCGCGAGAGCGGCGAAAGTGAGTTTGAGGGTTTTGTTCATTGGAGTGTTTCTCGTAGTGTGAAAATTAAACGTTATTATCGCGGATTTTATGTGAAATCTCTAAAAGGCGTTGTGAAATATTTTAAGGTCGTCTGAAAACGGATACAGCAAGCTTCGTTTCAGACGACCTTTTGTGTTGCGCCGCGGCTTATTGTTTGGCAGCTTCGAGTTGGATGTCGATGCGGACGGTTTTGGTCATGCCTGCATCAACCAGATAGTTCACGCCCCATTTGGTGCGGTCGATGGTGGTGCTGAAGTCGCCGCCGCAAACTTCGGTTTTCGCCATCGGGCTTTGGTAACAGTTGAATTTTTCGGCTTTGAGTTTGACGGGGGCGGTTTTGCCGTGCATGGTCAGGTTGCCGTCAACGGAAAGCAGTTTTTTGCCGTTGAAGTTGAATTTGGTGGAAACGAAGCGGATGTTCGGGTATTTGGCGGCGTCAAAGATGTCGGCGGATTTCAGGTGGTCGGTGAAGTGTTGCGAACCGCTTTGCAGGTTGGCAACGGGGATGGTAATGTCGATTTTGCCTTGACGTTTGGCTTGATCGAAATCGACGGAGCCGGTCAGACCGTAGAAACCGCCGACGTTGGTACTGGTGTTGAAGTGGTCGATGGCGAAACGGGCGTTGGCGTGGTGTTCGTCCACTTTGTAAGTGGCGGCGGAGGCAGTACCGATAGCTGCTGTGAGTGCGGCGAAGATGATTTTTTTCATGATTCTTTTCCTTTGTATGAGGTTATGAAGATGTTTATCTTAACATAGGAAAGGATGAGAATCATTTCTTAACGGTGAACGGTAGGTTTACTTATGTTTGATAAAAAGGTCGTCTGAAAACCAATATTTTGGTTTTCAGACGACCTTTGGCAATTATTGAGATTACAACTGATCTTTTTGCGCCAAAATCCTGCGGCTGCCGTTGATGTCTGCGGGGGAAACGACACCGGCGTTTTCGAGCGCTTCCATCAGGTTGGCGGCGCGGTTGTAGCCGATGCGCAACTGGCGTTGCAGGGAGGAGATGGAAGTTTTTTTGCTTTCCAAAATGTAGGCGACGGCTTGGTCGAACAATTCATCGCTGCCTGCATTTGGATTAACAATGTTGGTGGTTTCCAGCGCAGCTTCACCGCTGAGCAAACCTTCGATATAGTCGGCGGGGGCTTGCGATTTGACGAAGTTGACGACTTGATGCACTTCGTCGTCTGAAACGAATGCACCTTGCAGGCGGGTCGGCTCGGCGCTGCCCGGTTGCAGGAACAGGGAGTCGCCGTATTTCAGCAGTTCGTCCGCGCCCATTTGGTCGAGGATGGTACGGCTGTCGATTTTGCTTTGCACGGTAAACGCCATGCGCGTCGGGATATTCGCTTTAATCAAGCCGGTGACGACATCGACGCTCGGCCGTTGGGTCGCGACAATCATATGGATACCGGCGGCGCGCGCTTTTTGGGCGAGGCGGGCGATTTGTTGCTCGACGGCTTTGCGTTCGGTCATCATCAGGTCTGCTAGCTCGTCGATAACGACCACAATCATCGGCAGTTTTTCCAACGGCTCGGGATCGTCCGGATTCAAGCTGAACGGGTTGGGCATGGGTTTGCCCGATGCTTTGGCGGCTTCGACTTTTTGGTTGAAGCCTTCCAAGTTGCGCACGCCGGCGTGGGAAAGCAGACGGTAGCGTTTTTCCATTTCGGCAACACACCAGTTCAACGCCTGTCCTGCTTCGCGCATATCGGTAACGACCGGGCAGAGCAGGTGCGGAATGCCGTCGTAAATGCTCAATTCGAGCATTTTCGGGTCAATCATGATGAAGCGGACTTCGTCGGGCGTGGCTTTGAAAAGCATGGACATAATCATGCCGTTCACGCCGACGGATTTGCCCGAACCGGTCATACCGGCAACCAAAAGGTGCGGCATTTTTGCCAAATCGCCGACGACGGGCGTACCGGCGATGTCTTTACCCAACGCGACGGTCAGCTTGGATTTGGCTTCAGTAAACACGGGCGAAGACAAGATTTCGCTCAACATCACGTCTTGGCGTTTTTCGTTGGGCAACTCGATGCCCATGGTGTTTTTGCCCGCGATGGTTTCCACGATGCGCACGGATTGCAGCGACATGGAACGCGCCAAATCTTTAGACAGGGCAACGATTTGGCTGCCTTTTATGCCTTGCGCGGGTTCGATTTCATAACGCGTAATCACAGGGCCGGAAGTGGCGGACACAACTTGCACGCCGATGCCGAATTCTGCCAGTTTGGACTCAATCAGTTCGGCAGTGCGCTCTAATTCGGCAGGATTGATGCTGACGGGTTCGCCGTTGGGCAGGCGCAGCAAGTTCATGCTGGGTTTGTGGTATTCGCCTGTCTGTTGCGGCTCGTTGTCTTCAAACAAAGAAGCCTGAATTTTGGGCGGCGGCGCGACGGAGACTGCGACGGATTTGCGGTTACTGGTGCTGCCTGCAAGCGGGGCGACGGGCGTGGCAGTGATGTTTTTGGCTTCTTTCACCATGCGGCGGGTGTTTTCCGTTTCCAAGGCTTCGGCGGTCGAGCCGTCGTCCTTGCGTCTGCCCAACGCCTTTTTCAGACGACCCCAAATGCCTGAAAACAGGCTTTCGGTATTGCGTCCAGTTTTTGCCATGACTTCCAGCCAAGACACTTGCGCCAGCAAGGAAACGGAAAGCAGCAGCATGACGCACATAATCAGCAGGCTGCCGGATTTGCCCAACAGCCAAGCCAAGCCCGAACCAGCCAAAGCGCCGACCAAACCGCCCGCACCGACAGGCAGGGTTTCGTCCAAAGTATTTTGAAGGGTGAAGTATTCGAGAATCGGGCTGCACACCAAAAGCAGGAACAAAGCCAGCGCGGCAACGCCGTGGTTGTAGGATTTGTAGTCTTCTCGCTTTTGCAGCGGGCGGAAATTTTTATAGAGGAAAACGCACGAAGCGACGATCCACCACCAAAACGATAGACCAAAAAGATAATAGCCGACATCGGAAACATACGCGCCAAACAGCCCGCCGAAATTGGCGATATCGTCCGATTTCGGCACGCTGCGCGACCATGCGGGGTCGGTCATTTTGAAGCTGGCGAGGGAAATGGCGATGAAGACCGTCACCATCAGCCCGAAGAGCCACAGCGCGTCGTTAATCAGATTGACGACATGCTCGGGGCGCGCTTTTTTTTCTTCATTTTTTTGCAGCGCTTTGGCAGCCTTCAAACGCTCGGAAACCTTGTTCGGCTCTGTCTGCGCCTTCGTTTGGCTTTGACGGCGCGTGCTCGGTTTGGCGTTTGTTTTGGCTTTAGTTTTTGATGCGGTTTTAGAGGATTTTGCGGTCATGGATGGATTTTTGGTATTCGGCACAGGTCGTCTGAAAAGGGAAAACCGACGGGGAATCAATCCGTCGGGTGTAATGTGTGTTGGGTTCAAATTATACCGTATTTACCGTTTCTGATAAAACAAGGTCGTCTGAAAAAGGTTTTCAGACGACCTTGTTGTCCTAATTAGACTTTAGAACAGGTTGCTGATAAAAATCAGCAAAATCACCAGCGGCACGAGGTATTTCACATAGGCAAACCAAATATTGACCGTCGTATGGTTGCCTTTATAAAGCAATTCGTCCTTCGCTTCGTCCTTCATCACGAAACCGACAAACAGCGCGGAGCCGAGTGCAGTCAGCATAAACAAGATGTTGCCGCTGATGTAGTCAAAGGCATCGAAAATATTTTTGCCGAACACGGAAACGTCTTTCCACGGGCCATAGCTCAGAATAGACGGAATGTTGCCGAAGATGAAGATAGCAGCCAACACAATCGTAATCGCTGCGGTACGGCGGATTTTGGTTTTTTCCTGAATGGTCGTAATCAACACTTCATAAATGGTCAGCGAGGTCGTCAGCGCGGCAATCAGGAGCAGTGAGAAGAAAATCACGGCGAACACAGCTCCCGCCCACATATTCGAGAACACAATCGGCAGGCTTTGGAACACCAAAGTCGGGCCGGAATTGGGCGCGACGCCGAAGCTGAAGAGCGACGGGAAAATCATAAAGCCCGCAAGTACGGCGATGATGGTATTGGTAATTGCGGTAATGACTGCGGTTTGCACCAAATTTTCGTTTTTATCCAGATAGCTGGACAAAGTAATCATCACGCCGAAACCCAAGCTCAAGGCGAAAAATACTTGTCCCAAGACAAAGACGAAAAGTTCTGCGGTAATCTTGCTGAAGTCAGGCTTCAGATAGAAAGTAATCCCTTCCATCGCGCCCGGCAGGGTAACGTTGCGCACGACCATGGCAATCAGGAATAAAAACAGCAGCGGCATCAGGTATTTCGCCGCTTTTTCAATACCGCCGATAACACCTTTGACCAAAATCCATTGGTTCACCGCCACAAACAGCAGCGTATAAAAGGCAATTTCCCAAGGGCTGTTTTCGATGTGTTCGGTAAAGAAGCTTTTCGTTATTTCGCCGCTGACAGGGCTGGAAATATTCAGATTTCCGCTAATAATATTAACGATATAGCTGATCACCCAACCGCCGAGCACCATGTAATAAGCCATAATGCCGAACGCGCCGAGTAAGCCCATCCAGCCAACCAGTTTCCAAATTTTAGCGACGGGTTTGCCGTTCATCGAGCCGCCGAACGCATCCAGCGCGTTCACACCTTTGCGCCGTCCGATGACGTTTTCCACCAAAATCATCGGAATACCGATAACAAACATGGCGATACAGAATAAAAACACATATGCGCCGCCGCCGTTTTCACCGACCAAATACGGGAAACGCCACGTCGCGCCGAAACCGACAGTCGCGCCGGCAACGGTAAGGATATAAGTCAAACGGTTGGACCAAGTTTGACGGGTTTGGTTGGAAGACATAAAACACCATCTGCCTTGTTGGGAAAACTTGAAATTATACGCGAACGGATTAACGGTTCTTAACTGAATATCAAAAAGCATTATAGTGAAAACATCTGGGAATTTTGCATTTTTTAGGGGAAAGCCATAAAGACAAAGGTCGTCTGAAAACAAAACAGGGGATATAGCTGGATATACTAGGAAACCATTGTCATTTCCCACCCTATTAAAATGTCAGGATTCAGACTTAAAACCACGATATGAAAAAACCTGCTTTGATCATGCAATCAAAGCAGGTTTTTATATTTGGTCGGAATGAGAGGATTCGAACCTCCGACCCCTTCGTCCCGAACGAAGTGCGCTACCGGGCTGCGCTACATTCCGAATAAGCAGGCATTATAGAGGAATTTTCGGCAGGATGCACGGATTTTGTCGGAGAAACTGTCGGGATTCGGATAAATATTTGGATAATAAACATCTTATCGATATATCTATCGGCTTGGGTTTGAAAAGGTGGGAAATACTTACCGTTTTTCACATTTTCCTTGCTTGAAAGCAGGGATTTTATCTTTATGTTAGTATCCGCTATGGCTTCGAATATAAATACGGATTGGTCAGAATCGCTTCGGCTTAGAGATTAAGGAACAGTAATTATGCAATTTTTCGGTATCGGTTTTTTAGTTTTGATTTTTTTGGAAATCATGTCGATTGTCTGGATTGCCGACTGGCTTGGCGGCAGCGTGGCGTTGCTGCTGATGGTCGTCAGTTTCGTATCCGGCGTATTTATGCTGCGCAATACGGGTCTGTCCGGCATTTTACTGGCAGGAGCGACGATACGGAGCGGAGGAAAGGTTTCGCTTTATCAGATGCTATGGCCGATACGCTATGCTGTGGCAGCGGTGTGCCTGATGAGTCCGGGCTTTATTTCGACGGGATTGGCATTATTGCTGTTGTTGCCGTTTAAAGGTCGCCCGGTTGTGCAAGCGGAGACGGATAGGAATATGTTCGGGCAGCGGCCGTTTTCAACTAAAGCACAAGATGATGATGTGATTGAGGGCGAATATACGGTAACGGGTGAAGATTCGGATACGAAGCATCAGGCTTACATCGAACATAAAAAAGATTGAGATACGGAATCTGTCAGCCGGAATGGTTGGCTTGAAATAAAAAGGTCGTCTGAAAATATTTTCAGACGACCTTTTTGTCATTGTTGCCGACTTAACGGCGACGACCGAATCCTCGACCCATCGGGCGGCGGTAGTTGGAAGGTTGTTGGGTGGTTTGGCGGTAGCGGGGTTGTTGTTGAGCCTGCTGTGCAGGGATGCTGCGGGTATTCAGTTGCTGGCTGGTACGGCCGTTGGGACGGGCCGATTGGTAGTAATGGGTACGGGCGCGCTGTGCAATCGGGCTGTTTTGATTGTTCGCACGGGTGAATTTGTTTGCCAGTGCGTTACCGATAAATGCGCCTGCGGCTGTACCGATTAGGCTTTGAAGCAGCCAGCTTCCTGTGGATTGGTCGTAAATATATTGTTGTCCGTC
This sequence comes from Neisseria sp. HMSC067H09, assembly GCF_001814135.1. Taxonomy (NCBI): domain Bacteria; kingdom Pseudomonadati; phylum Pseudomonadota; class Betaproteobacteria; order Neisseriales; family Neisseriaceae; genus Neisseria; species Neisseria sp. HMSC067H09. Next base: position 57,263 of record NZ_KV814909.1, read on the forward strand.
TTTGCCGGTAACGGGTTGGCCATTGTTGCCGTTGGCTTGCGCTTCGGCAGGGATGGTGTCTTGTACAGCTTCGGGAGTGAGTTGGTAAACGGTATTGTCCTGCTGGCCGTTTTGCTGTGCCAATTGTTGTTGCAGCGCTTCAATTTGTTTTTGCTGCTGTTCAAGCTGTGCTTGCGTATTGTCTTTGCAGGCGGCAAGGGCGAAAGCGGAGAGCGCGGCTAAGGCGATAATTTTTTTCATTGTTGTGTGTTTCCTTGGTCGGTTGTCATTAATGCCGTCTTATGTAAGTCGGCGGCATGGTTCTAAGCGCGTGGCCTGCCTGCCATATGGTGTGTTTTGGGGATTTATCAAGCAAGGTTGCTCTTTTTTACAATGGGAGTTTCGGTAGTTTGGCTGCAAAAGCAAGGCTGTCGGCAACAATATTTCCTTGAGGTTTCACTTCGTGTTCGGTTTCCATAATAAGCAGTTTGTCGGGGCGGCGGGCGTGCAGGCTCATGTGCATTTCCGCGGGGGAGAAGGGGAGGTGATGGTGTTTGGCAAATGTTTGTGCGCGCTGATTGGCGGTTTTGAGCATGGGCATCAGGGTGATGTCGAGATGAAAGCGGCGAACGCCTAAAATAAGAATGCGTGCGGCGAAGAAGTCGGCTTCTTCTGTAAACACGGCGGGACTGTTGCAATTGAAGTCGTGGCGTTCGGCCGCAATCAATGTGGCGAGAGAGCGGATTTGCGGAATCAAGGCCTCGCTGATAAGGCCTGAGGTTTGGGGAATGGTGTCGTCTGAAAATGTGTTGTGGCTGTTGCCGTCAACAATCATATGGCAGCGGTGGAGGGTTTGTGGACGTCTTTGGATATTTGCAGAGAGGTTCATGGCTTTTCCTTTATTTGCAACTGTTCGCATCGTGTATCGGGATTGGCGGCCATGAAGGGTATGAAAAAAGCCGCTCAATCAGGGCGGCTCTTGTTTTGCTGTTCATTTCCGTCTGTTTCAGACAAGCGCAAAAAAGTACCGCACATTTGTGTGGTACCAATAGAAGAATGCGTTTGAATGCTTAGCGGTTTGCATGACGGTATTTTGCTGGATATTGAATATATATGCGCTGAATTCTAAATCAGAAAGTCGAATAATTTCAATACTTGATGGATAAATTTGATTAATAATTTTTCAACTTTTTGTAATTAATGGAATTTATTTTTAAGCTGTGTATGGAAAGGCGCATTGTATGCGGATGTTGGGGAAAGTATCATCGCTTGGGTAGGTTTGATGCCTTATATTTTAAATAGGTCGTCTGAAAACGGGCAATGCCGGTTTTCAGACGACCTTTGCGTTTTTAAGCTGCTTGAATTATCAGGCGATTTCGAGCCACATCACTTGGTAGGGGCGCAGCACCAAATCCTGATTCAATGCCACGGTTTCGCCGCTGATGAGGTCTTTGGCGCGGGCGGGCATGGCTTGCAGGGTGTGCGCGCTGATGGTTTGCGGGTGTTCGCTGAAGTTGCCGAACGCCAACAGCGCGTTGTTGCGGATGTAGCCGATGATGTGTTTGTTGTTGGTGTTGAAGGTAACCAGACGGCCGCCGTTCAAACGCGGGTTGTTTTGGCGGATGTCTATCATGTGGCGCAGGCCTTGATAGATTTGCCCTGCCGCGGTTGACGGGTCGTGGCGCTGTTCGTACAACTCGGCGTTGTAACGCGGACGGTGCGCCCAGCGGCTGTCGTCGCTCTTGTTGCTGTCGCTTGACCAGGCGTCGTCGTTGAGCGTGCCGACTTCGTCGCCGAGATAAATCAGCGGCAGACCGCCGGTACTCAGGGCGATGCTGTACAAGAGTTTGATGCGGTCAACGGCTTGTGGGTCATGTTGCGCCAAACCTGCCAAGGCGGCGGCAGTGCCGCTGACGCGGCAGTCGCCGGTGTTGGGGTTGTATTGGAAGGGGACGCCGCGCGCGAAGCTGCCGTCGAAATGGTTGACGAAGAAGCGGTTGAGGAATTGGCGGTGGTCGTAGCCGTGGATGCCGAATTGTGATGCGTCTTCGTCGGCGAACGTCCAGCCGATGTCGTCATGGCTGCGGACGTAGTTGACCCATGCGGTATGGTCGGGCAGGTTGTGGCGGTAGGAGAGGGCTTGGTGGAGCAGGTTGACTTCGCGGGTGGCGAGGGTGTTCCACAGTAATGCCATTTGCAGCGGGTTGTAGCCGATTTGGCATTCGTCTTGTCCGATGTATTGGACGACTTGGTCGGGGTGGACGATGGCTTCGGATTTGAAGAACACGGCAGGTGCGGCGATGCGCATGACGGCGTTGAATGCGCGGATTAAGGCGTGGGCTTGCGGCAGGTTTTCACAATCCGTGCCCATTTGTTTCCAAATGAAGGCGACGGCGTCCATACGCAGGATGTCGATGCCCAGATTGGCGAGGAACATCATTTCGCCTGCCATGGCGCGGAATACCCATGGATTGCTGTAATTCAAATCCCATTGGAAGGAATTGAACGTCGTCCATACCCAGCGTCCGTCTTCCAATTGGGAGAAGCCGCCCGGATGCTGGTCGGGGAAGATTTCGCGCAGGGTGCGGTCGTATTGGTCGGGCATCCAACGGTCGGGGAAGATATAGTAGAAATTGTCGAAAAGCGGATCGCCGGCGGCGCAGCGTTTCGCCCATTCGTGTTCGTTGGAAGTGTGGTTGAAGATGAAATCGACGACGGCGGAAATGCCCGCTTCGTGCAGCGCGGCAATGACATCGCGCAAATCGTCTATCGTACCCAAAGCCGGATTGACGTCGCGGTAGCTGCTGACCGCATAGCCGCCGTCGCTCTTGCCTTCAGGGCATTTAAACAAGGGCATCATGTGCAGATAGGTCAGCCCCAGCTCTTGAAAATAAGGGATTTTGGCTTTCAAGCCTTTCAAATCGCCTGCGAACAAATCGACATAGCACACGCCGCCGACCTGTTTATTGGACAAAATCCAATCGGGGTCATTCTCACGCGCGGTATCGATGGCTTTCAGAGACTTGTCGCGTTGGGAATAGCTTTGCCATGCTTGGGCAATCAGTTGTTCCAGCATGGGTAGGACGGCTTCGTTGTCGTTGTAAACGTTGTCCAGCTCGTGCATCAGCTTGGGAAAATGCTCGTTCAAACGCCGGTCAAACTGTTTCCAGTCTTCGGAAGCTTCGACGGTCGCACGCTGTTTGGGGCTATATTCTGCCAAGGCGCGCTCTTTGAGATGATGCAGGGTCAAATCGACCTGTTGGGTCTGGGTCAACATGATGTTTACTCCGAGTTGAGGTTGGATTTGTTTGGAAGCCTGATTCCGGCGGGAACATTGGCCGGAGACAGGCTTATCATACTTTAAGAAACTGCTTGTGAACAGGGTTTGGAGAGGAGTAACCGTATTGTTTTATGTGGAATTTTTTTAAACCTAGGGCGGCGGGTGTGTTTGGGGTAACTGTATATATTATTTGGAAAAAAAATTTTATGTGGGGAAGGCTGTGGGGCAGGGGGATGTTTGGGACGAAGAGGGGAGGAATATCGGATACCTGTCGGATGATTTGGTTTACAAAGGTTTATGACGAGCGCGGAAAGGCCGGATTAATACTGGAAGTAGACGGATGAAAACAATTTCCTTTGACGAAAGTCAAAAGATTGGGATGACATGAAGGGATGAATAAAAAAGGTTTTCAGAGGCCGTCTGAAAACCTTTTTTCTTGTCTATCGCCCCTTAAAACTTAAAGTTCACGCCGCCGGTGAAGCTGCGTCCCATTTGCGGGGTGTCGGACAGGAAGCTGCTGTGGGCGTAAACGGATTGGTTGAACAGGTTGTCTGCTTTGACATACCAATTCCACTCGCCATAGCGCGTATTGCGGCGGTAGTTTGCGCCGAGGTTGAGCATATGGTGTCCGGGCGTACGCGTTTCGTAGCGGGCGAGTTTGTTTTGGGCGAACACGCGGTAGTAGTCCAAATTGGCATCGATACGGTCGGTCAACGAGGCTTTCAGGTGGAAGCCGAGGCGCGCGGCGGGAACGCGCGGGGCGTTTTGGTCGGCTTGGGCAATGAGTGGACGGTTGCCGTAGGCGTCTTCCCTGCCGGGCAGCGACGGGAGGTTTTTCAGACGACCTCTGACGTAGTCGCCGGAAAGTCCGATGCGGTAGCGCGGCGTGGGCTTGAAGTAGATTTCGCCTTCCGCGCCGTAGAAGTCGGCGCCGGATTGGTTGTAGCGCACGAGCTTCATTTCGCTGTCGTCTTCGATGGATTTGGGGCCGCGTCCGTCGTTTAAGGTTTGGGCGTAGATGTAGTTGCCGAAGCGGTTGCGGTAGAGTGCCAGATTGTATTGCCAGCGGTCGCCTTCGTAGCCCAGCGCGAGTTCGATGTTGTTGGAACGCTCTTTGTTGAGGTGTTTGTTGCCGACTTCAAAGGTGTTGGTGGCGACGTGTTTACCGTGTGCGTACAGCTCTTGCGTTGACGGCAGGCGTTCCTGATGGGAGGCGGTCAGGCTGAGTTTGTGGTGTGGCGTGAAATACCAGTTGCCCGAAAGCGCGAACGAGCGGGCGGTTTGGCGGTGCGCGCCGAGGTCGGGCAAGGGTTGGTTGTAGTAGTTTTCCCGATCAATCAAGGCTTTGTCGTACTGGATAGATGCTTTTTGTTTTTCCACGCGCACGCCGCCTTCAAGCGAGAAGTTGTCCCAATTTGCCTGTTCTACGCCGAAAAAGCTGTAATGATGCACATCGTTGTCGATCAGCATCGGTTGTTGGACGGTTTCGGGAATGGCGGAAAGCGCGCTGGATTTTTGGGTCAGGTATTGTACGCCCCAACTGCCTTTCAGACGACCTATGGGCAGATGGAGCAATTCGATGCGGGCATTTTGCGTTTTGTTTTTAAAGAAGTTTTCCACCGCATCGCCCGCTTTTTCGTCGTGGCGGTAGTCGTTGCGGTTCAAATGCACGCGCAGGGCTTCGAAACCGGGGAGCGGCTGCTTCCATTCGGCGCGGATTTCATAGCGTTTGTTGCGCAGGTCTATCCACGGTCTGCCGCTGTGGGTATGCGCGTGTGCATTATCGTCGTCGTGGAAGCCGCAGCTCAAGCCCGGATTGTCGTAATCGATGTCTTCTTCGGTCAACAGGTGCGGATAAAGCTGCAAATAGCGTTTGTTAATCAAACTCTTCTGCCAGATGATGTCGGCGTGGCAGTCGTCGTAGAGGTGACTGTGCGCAGGCAGACCGTAGCGGTCACGACGGTCGCTGTACGCCGCGCCGATAAAGCCTTTCTCGCCCACCCAAGACAGCCCGATGCTGCCTGTTTGCGAATCGGCATGGCTGTCGGGCAAGCGTTTCAGACGACCCTCTTCTTTGCGGTAACGCGGTACGGCGTAGTCGCCCGATTTGCGGTACAGCCCTTCCGTGTGCAACACGAAGTTTTTACCCAGTCCGACATTGATGCCGCCGGACGTGAGTTTTTCCAAATTGCCACTGCTCAAACGCAGCCCCAGTTCACCCGATACGCCGTTTTCAGGCATTTTTTCGGGGATTTTTCCGTCGGCAACATCCACCAAACCCGCCACATTGCCCGAGCTGTACAACAACGTTACCGGCCCGCGCAGGATTTCGACCTGTTGCGACAAGGCGGTGTCCACCATCAGGGCATGGTCGGGCGAGAAATCCGCCATGTCGCCCGTTTCACCGTGATGGTTCAACACTTTAATCCGTCTGCCCGTCTGCCCGCGTATCACGGGCGCGGACGCGCCGCCGCCGTATTGCGAAGCATGGACGCCCGGCACGCCGTTGAGCGCGTCGCCGAGATTGACGGCTTTTTGCCGCAAAGTATCGCCGGCGATGATTTTGTCGGAGGCGGTCGAACTATGCAGCAGCCCCGAAGTGGCGCGCGGACGGTTTTTGCCGACGACGTTGACCGTTTCCAAGTCCACCGTCTGCTCGGTTTCATGCGCGTGGGCAAGGATGGGGGAACTGATTAAAAGAATAGATAAAACAATAGGTTTAAGCGTGGTTTGTGTCATTTTAGGTTTCCCGTCATATTTCAAATAAATTGTTATTATATAACATCACATCATTAATATGACAAGAATTCAAGGAACAAACCGCATTTGATACGGCAAAACAGCCAAACCCAAGCCCATACAAACAGCGAAAACCAAAGGTCGTCTGAAACCCAATATCTTGAAAATGATAAAAAAGACGGAAACAGCGGCAGCGCGCCATCCTCCCGTTTGCTTGGAACGAATCATGTTGCCTAAACAACAAAAAAGGTCGTCTGAAAACGCAATATGGTTTTCAGACGACCTTGTCGGTTTGATGACTGCTATTTGGCAGCTTGGGCGGTGGCGGTCTCGGCAATCAGGTCAAGGAAGACCAGCGGCTCTTTGCCGATGTTCTTCAGCGCATGGGACTGGCCGGGGCGGGCGATGGTGATGTCGCCGGCGCCGACTTGGGTCTGTTTGCCCGTGCTGTCGGTAAACACGCCTTTGCCCGATACGATGATGTAAACGTCTTCGTTGTCGGTGTGTTTGTGTTCGCCGATGGGTGCGCCCGGTGGCAAGGTCAGCCAGCCGATTTCCCTGAACGCGTCTTGGGCGCCGGTTTGGTGGCGGTTGAAGGCGAAGCGACCGAGCAGCGGGCCTTTGCCTCCGGCTGCGTTTTCGCGGTTCCACTCCGCCAAATCGGCTTTTTTGTACACTTGGACGCTGCGGTCAGTCGGTTTGGCCTGTTCTGCGGCGTGAACGCTGACGGTCGTGCCGAGCAGAAAGGCGACGGACAATGCGGCAAATAGCGGTTTCATCATGGTTCTCCGTTTGTTTTTTTTGGGGCAGGTAAAGCGCAGGCTGCATTCAGGCAGTTTTCGTATCAATATTGACGACAGGTAAGATTGCATAGCATCATTTCCCAGCTTTTCAGCACAGGATTTTCCTTATTACCCAACATCGTTAAGAGACAAAAACATGACCGAAACACAAAAAATCTATACTGCATGGACACAGATGTGGAATGGCAATCTAAACATTGCTGATGAACTGCTGTCAAACAACTTCAAAGCACATCTGACCGCTGATTCCACTCCACCACCCGCACCCGTAACTGACATAGCCAGTGCAAAGGCTTGGATAGCTACCATTCGTGCTAAAGCAGATTTGCATTATGAAATCGTACTCGGTCCGTTCCGCGACGGCGACACAATTTCTGCATATTGGCGTGTAACCGCTACGCTCGGTAACCAAACCGCCGTCAAAGTCGGTACGGATTTTCTAAAAATCAAAGACGGTAAGATTACCGACTGCTGGACGATGAACAACAACGCTGCATAATGGGGTTACCAAACCCGATATATTTTCGATCAGCCTGCATTAGTTGATGCGTTCCGTTTTCAGACGACCTGCGGGGTCGGTTGCTTTGCCCCGCAGGCGTCAAGGCTTATTTCACGTTGCGCAGATAGTTCAGCAACAGGGGAACGGGGCGGCCGGTCGCGCCTTTTTCGCTGCCGGATTTCCATGCCGTACCCGCTATGTCGAGGTGCGCCCACGGGTAGTCTTCGGTGAAATAAGACAGGAAGGTGGCGGCGGTAATCGTGCCTGCGCCGGGCGTGCCGATGTTGGGAATGTCGGCGAAGTTGGATTTGAGCTGGTCTTTGTAGGTTTCAAAGAGCGGCAGTTGCCATGCTTTGTCGTCTACGTTGCGGGAAGCAGCCAGCAGGCTGTCGATCAAATCCTGATTGTTGCCCATCACGCCGCTGACGTCATGACCCAAGGCGATGATGCACGCGCCGGTCAGGGTGGCGACGTCGATGACGGCTTTGGGCTTGAACTGCTCTGCGTAAGTGAGCGCGTCGCACAAAATCAGGCGGCCTTCGGCATCGGTGTTCAATACTTCAATCGTCAGACCTTTCATGCTTTTCACGACGTCGCCCGGTTTGTTTGCCGCGCCGGAAGGCATATTTTCGCAGGTGGCGACGACGGCGACGAGGTTGATCGGCAGTTGCAGTTTGACGGCGGCGCAGAAGGTGCTGATGACGGTTGCTGCGCCGCACATATCGAACTTCATTTCATCCATGTTCAAACCGGGCTTAAGGGAGATACCGCCGGTGTCGAAGGTGATGCCTTTGCCGACCAAGACGACGGGGGCGGCTTCTTTGTCGGCTGCGCCGAAGTAGCTCAATTCAATCAGATAGGGGTCTTCCACGCTGCCTTTGGCAACCGACCAGAACGAACCCATGTTTTCTTTGATGTAGTCTTTTTCGATGATTTTGGCGTGTGCGCCCAGTTTTTCGGCTTCGGTTTTGGCGGTGCGCGCTAAAAATTCGGGCGTGCATTCGTTGGGCGCGGCGTTGCCCAAGTCGCGGCAGAGGCTTTGTCCGTAAACCTGCGCTTCGGCGACGCGCAGGGCTTCTTTGACGGCGGCTTCGTGTGCGGTGTGGAACACGGCTTGTGCGAATTTGGCGGGCTTGGCTTCTTTTTTATAGCGGTCGAAACGGTAGGCGGCATTGCCAAATGCGATGGCAAATGCTTCGGCAACGGCGGCGGCTTGCGCTTCATCGAAGGCATGGATGTCCGCATTGACCGTTTCCTGATTTTGCGCCCATTTCGCGGCTTCGGCAGCGGCTTTGTTCAGCGCGGCGCGGTCGGTTTTTTCGAGGCGGACGACGGCGACTGCCTGCAAACCGTTGTCCGTCGGGATTTTGGTGTCGGCAAAAGTTTGACCTTCTTCAAGCGAAGACAAAAGGGCAAGGGCGGTCGGGTGGTTTAATTGCGCGGTTTCGGTGCAGACAAATAACTGCGCGCCTGCCTGTTGCGGCTGCAAGGTTCCGGCTTTTGTGCTAAATTCCACGTTTATTCTCCTGATTGAGATGGTTTCGGGTAGTTTCAGACGACCCTTTGCATCAAGGGGTCGTCTGAAAACGGTTGGAAAGATTGTACTCCATTTGAGAGGTCGTCTGAAACCTTGCGCAGACAATCCGCCTGCGCCGAACCGCTACCGCTCCTAGCCGCGATTCTATGATTTATCAAAGAAACTTCATCAAAGAACTCTCTTTTACCGCCGTCGGCATTTTCGTCGTCCTCTTGGCGGTGTTGGTCTCCACGCAGGCAATCAACCTGCTCGGCCGTGCCGCCGACGGGCGCGTCGCCATCGATGCTGTGTTGGCATTGGTCGGTTTCTGGGTTATCGGCATGACGCCGCTTTTGCTGGTTTTGACTGCGTTCATCAGCACGCTGACCGTATTGACCCGCTACTGGCGCGACAGCGAAATGTCGGTTTGGCTTTCCTGCGGGCTGGCGTTGAGGCAATGGATACGCCCCGTCATGCAGTTTGCCGTACCGTTTGCCATCCTGATTGCCGTCATGCAGCTTTGGGTGATGCCGTGGGCAGAACTGCGCAGCCGCGAATACGCGGAAATCCTCAAGCAGAAGCAAGAATTGTCCATGGTGGAAGCGGGCGAGTTCAACAGCTTGGGTAAGCGCAACGGCAGGGTTTACTTCGTCGAAACCTTCGACACCGAATCGGGCATCATGAAAAACCTGTTCCTGCGTGAACAAGACAAAAACGGCAACGACAACATTATCTTCGCCAAAGAAGGCAATTTCTCGCTGAATGATAACAAGCGCACGCTCGACCTGCGCAACGGCTACCGTTACAGCGGCACGCCCGGCAAAGCCGACTACAACCGCGTTTCCTTCCAAAACCTCAGCCTGATTATCAGCACCACGCCCAAACTCATCGACCCCGTTTCCCACCGCCGCACCATCCCGACATCGCAGCTCATCGGCAGCAGCAACCCGCAACATCAGGCGGAATTGATGTGGCGTATCTCGCTGACCGTCAGCGTCCTCCTGCTCTGCCTGCTTGCCGTGCCGCTTTCCTATTTCAACCCGCGCAGCGGCCACACCTACAATATCCTCGTCGCCATCGGGCTTTTCCTGATTTACCAAAACGGACTGACCTTCCTGCGCAATGCCGTGGAAGACGGCAAAATCCATTTCTGGCTCGGACTGCTGCCCATGCACATCATCATGTTCGCCATCGCCGTCGTACTCCTGCGCGTACGCAGTATGCCCAGCCAGCCCTTCTGGCGGGCGGTTGGCAAAAGTCTGACATTGAAAGGCGGAAAATGAACCTGATTTCACGTTACATCATCCGCCAAATGGCGGTTATGGCGGTTTACGCCCTCCTGGCCTTCCTCGCCCTGTACAGCTTTTTCGAGATCATCAACGAAGTCGGCGACTTGGGCAAAGGCAGCTATAACGGCGCAACCATGGCGCAATACGTCCTCATGCAGATGCCCGCGCGCGCCTACGAACTCATGCCCCTCGCCGTCCTCATCGGCGGACTCGTCTCCCTCAGCCAGCTTGCTGCCGGCAGCGAACTGACCGTCATAAAAGCAAGCGGCATGAGCACCAAAAAACTGCTGCTGATCCTGTCGCAGTTCGGACTGATTTTCGCCATCGCCACCGCCGCGCTCGGCGAATGGATTGCCCCCACCCTCAGCCAAAAAGCCGAAAACATCAAATCCGCCGCCATCAACGGCAAAATCAGCACCGGCAATACCGGGCTTTGGCTCAAAGAAAAAAACAGCATCATCAACGTGCGCGAAATGCTGCCCGACCATACCCTGCTGGGCATTAAAATTTGGGTGCGCAACGACAAAAACGAATTGACGCAGGCGACGGAAGCCGAATCCGCCGTTTTAAACAACGACGGCAGTTGGCAGTTGAAAAACATCCGCCGCAGCACGCTTAGCGAAGACAAAGTCGAAGTCTCGACCGCCACCGAAGAAAACTGGCCGATCGCCGTCAAGCGCAACCTGATGGACGTATTGCTCGTCAAACCCGACCAAATGTCCGTCGGCGAACTGACCACCTACATCAGCCACCTCGAAAACAACAACCAAAACACCCAGATCTACGCCATCGCCTGGTGGCGCAAATTGGTTTACCCCGTCGCCGCCTGGGTCATGGCACTCGTCGCCTTCGCCTTCACCCCGCAAACCACCCGCCACGGCAATATGGGCTTGAAGCTCTTCGGCGGTATCTGCCTCGGCTTGCTGTTCCACTTCGCCGGACGGCTCTTCGGCTTTACCAGCCAACTCTACGGCGTCCCACCCTTCCTCGCCGGCGCACTGCCCACCATAGCCTTTGCCCTGCTCGCCGTTTGGCTGATACGCAGGCAGGAGCGAAGGTAAAAAGACGGATTCGGAGAAAACGTCGTCTGAAAACGGTTTTGCGAAATACGCTATGTCTGTTTTCAGACGATGTTTTGTTTGGCTTGATGTTGGGTAGGGCGGGGTAGCGGAGGGTACGGTTTATTTGGATTGTTATAAGCTAATCCGCTGTAAAAGTCGTCTGAAACCAATCCGTCGCTTAGGAGATTTGCCCGACAAATTGCTGAAACAAAGAAAACGAGGTCGTCTGAACGCTGTTTCAGACGACCTTTTGTTTTTTTGTATTTGTATTTATTGTTATCCGGTAACGCCGCTGTTTTCCAAAATATCCAAGATGTTTTTCAGGCTAGCGGAATCGAGCTGGCCGGGGGCGGAGGCGGTGCCTGCCGTGCCGAATGTGATAGCGGAGCCGAAGGTCGAGCCTGCGATGCGGCTGACGAGTCCGAGCTTGCCCATGGAGATGGTAACAATCGGGCGGTTTGCGGTTTGACGGGCTTCCCAAGTGGCATCCAAAAGCGTCAGGACATCAGCGGGGCTTTGGGGCATCACGGCGATTTTGCAGATGTCCGCGCCTGCCTCTTCCATTTTTTTCAGACGACCTGTGATGTCCGATTTGGCGGGCGTTTGATGAAAATCGTGGTTGCTCATCAGGACGGCGGTTTTGTGCGCTTTGGCGGCGGCAACCGCTTGGCGGACTTCGCTCTCGCCGGCGGAAAGTTCGATGTCGATGATGTCGATGATGCCTGAAGCGGCGGCTTTATCGAGCAATTCGAAATAATACGCTTTGCTGCAAGGGTATTCGCCGCCTTCCTCCGCGCGTCTGAAGGTGAACAGCAGCGGGGTTTCGGGAAAGGCGCGGCGTACGGCTTCGGCTTGGGTGATCAGGTATTCGGGATTGCCCGCTTGGTCGAAATAGTCGGCTCTGAATTCGATAATATCGAAACAGGCGTGTTCGAGGTTTTTCAGGGCGGCGGATAAGGCTGCTTCGTCTCGGGCAACCAAGGGAACGGTGATTTTCGGCTGTCCGCTGCCGAGCGTGAGATGGCGGATGGTCAGGGTTTTCATGGTTTTTCTGCTGTATTAGTGCGGTGGCTGTCGAGCAGCGGATCAGGGAACGGTGTCCAAACGACGCCGTTGATGCCGCTTTCGGTCAGGCGGCGGTTGAGCCAGCTGTTGCACGTATTGAAAAGATGGTAGCGGCCTTCTGCCTCGTAGAATGCGTCATCAGCGCTGTAATGCGCTCCGGCGACGGGGATGGCTTTGCCCGCTTTCAACTTGAAATGGCGCATCAGGTTGGCACTCAGGCGGCGGTATTGTTCGCGGCTGACGGTGAATTTGACGGTATTTTCGCCTTCGCGCGGCGGCTCGCGGTAGTAGATGGCGTGAATCAGCGTGCTGTTGACTCCGCTTAACGCCTGTACTGCCGTAGAGGCGGTCAAATCCGACCACTGCGGCGTGTTCAAATAGAAATTGCGCTCGCCCCAGCCTATGCCGACGTAGCGGATGGGCGCATCGCCTTGCCCTGCGGTACTGTCGGCAGGATTGATGATGCTGGTCCAATCAAAAAAGTCGTCTGAAAGCGGCATGACGATGTCGGCGTGTACGCCGTTGCTGTGTAAATAAAGTGTGACCTCACCGTCGGAGGCGGTGCCGTCCTGTGGAATTTTGCCGAGTATGTAGGCGGCGGCAAAGTAAAGGATGGCGGCGATGATAAATGCCAACAGGGCTTTCAGGAGGATTTTGAATATTTTTTTCATTGACGTGACGGCGTCGATAAAGATGCGGCATCATATCACGATAACGGCATGTTTTAGGCATTTCAGACGACCTTAACGCTTTAACTACAAAGGAGGTCGTCTGAAAATCAACAAAAAGATATTTTTAGTTTCCCATCAATCCGTTTTCGTAAAAAACCGCGCCCGATTGTTAACATTATATTTACACTACACCCGATTACAAATATACTCATTGCCATGCCGCACGGCTTTGTTTGCCTGAAATCCAAAGCCTGCGAACAACCCGACGCGGGAAACAAGAAAAACCGATTCAGTGGAATCAATAAAAAAGCAATGTCAGGCGATGAGCCTAGGCATCAGCGGTTTTAACGATTTCGCGTTATGTTTCAGAGGAATACTTCATGGACTTACATGCAAAGGACAAAACCCAGCATCCTGAGAATGTCGAGTTACTCAGCGCGCAAAAGCCGATTACCGACTTTAAAGGTCTGCTGACCACCATCATTTCCGCCGTCGTCTGCTTCGGCATTTACCACATCCTGCCGTACAGTACCGATGCCAACAAAGGTATCGCACTGTTGATTTTCGTTGCCGCGCTTTGGTTCACCGAAGCCGTCCACATCACGGTAACCGCGCTGATGGTGCCGATTCTCGCCGTCGTGCTCGGCTTCCCCGATATGGACATCAAAAAAGCGATGGCGGGCTTTGCCGATCCGACGATTTACATCTTCTTCGGCGGCTTCGCGCTTGCCACCGCCCTGCACATGCAGCGTCTCGACCGCAAAATCGCCGTCAGTCTCCTGCGCTTGTCGCGCGGCAATATGAAAGTCGCGGTGTTGATGCTGTTTGCCGTTACCGCCTTCCTGTCCATGTGGATCAGCAATACCGCGACCGCCGCCATGATGTTGCCTTTGGCAATGGGTATGATGAGCCACCTCGACCAAGAAAAAGAACGTAAAACCTACGTCTTCGTCCTGCTCGGCATTGCCTACTGCGCCAGTATCGGCGGTTTGGGTACCGTGGTCGGTTCGCCGCCGAACATGATCGCCGCCAAAGCCCTGAATCTGGATTTCGTCGGCTGGATGAAGCTCGGCCTGCCGATGATGCTGTTGATTCTGCCGCTGATGCTGTTCTCCATGTACGTCATCCTCAAGCCCAATCTGAACGAGCGCGTCGAAGTCAAAGCCGAGTCTATCCCTTGGACGCTGCACCGCGTGATCGCGCTGTTGATTTTCTTGGCTGCTGCCGTTGCCTGGGTATTCAGTTCCAAAATCAAAGAAGCGTTCGGCATTTCCAACCCCGATACCGTCATCGCCCTGATTGCCGCCGTCGCCGTCGTCGTATTCGGCGTGGCGCAATGGAAAGAAGTCGCCCGCAATACCGACTGGGGCGTATTGATGCTCTTCGGCGGCGGTATCAGCTTGAGCGCGCTGCTGCAATCTTCCGGCGCATCCGAAGCATTGGGTCAGCAGGTGGCCACCACTTTCACCGCCGCGCATCCGCTGCTGGTGATTTTCGTAGTCGCCACCTTCATCATCTTCCTGACCGAGTTCACCAGTAACACCGCCTCCGCCGCGCTGCTTGTACCTATTTTCGCCAGCATCGCCACGCAAATGGGGCTGCCCGAACAAGTCTTGGTATTCGTTATCGGCATCGGCGCATCTTGCGCGTTCATGCTGCCAGTTGCCACGCCGCCCAATGCGATTGTGTTCGGTACAGGCTTGATTAAGCAACGCGAAATGATGAACGTCGGCTTGTTGCTGAACGTCCTCTGTATCGTATTGGTTGCACTGTGGGCTTATTTCATTCTGATGTAAACCCATAAAACCATAGCCAAGGTCGTCTGAAAGAATATTTTTCAGACGACCTTGAAGTTTTTCCGCCCAGCACCATTTGTAAAAAGATTCTTAACGAAAGGAAACCCATGATTATCCTGCACACCAACAAAGGCGACATCAAAATCGAACTCGACTTCGACAAAGCCCCCGTTACCGCCAAAAACTTCGAGCAATACGTCAAAGACGGCTTCTACGACGGCGTAATCTTCCACCGCGTCATCAAAGGCTTCATGATTCAAGGCGGCGGCATGGACGAGAACATGAACGAAAAAGAAACGCGCGATCCGATTCAAAACGAAGCGTCCAACGGCCTGCCCAACGAAAAATACACCATCGCCATGGCGCGCACTTCCGACCCGCATTCCGCCAGCGCGCAATTCTTCATCAACACCGCCGACAACGCCTTCCTGAACTTCCGTTCCAAAGAGCTGTACGGCAAAACCGTCGTCCAAGACTGGGGCTACGCCGTATTCGGCAAAGTCGTCGATGGTTTTGACGTGGTCGATGCCATCGAAGGCGTCGCCACCAAACGCCACGGCTACCACGACGACGTACCGACCGAACCTGTCGTCATCACCAAAGCCGAAGTGGTGTAAATTTGACGCGTCAAATACCATGATGCAAAAAGCAGCCTGAAACGGGCTGCTTTTTTTGCGGATAAGGCATATCGCCGGCTTCTTTGGTTTTTGATGAATCAGTTGCCATCAACCGTCAGCAATCAATCAAACAAATCTGTTGCATTGGCAGCGTAGCGTGGGCTTGACGCAAGGAAAAATATGTAGGACGAAACTGGGCAGGGCGGTATGCCTGACTGTTTTTTGTAATCCGCAACGAAACAGCCGAAACCCTGTGTTTGGGTTTCGACTGTTGGGGGTGAAAAGGGCTATTTGCAAAGTTCTCGATAACAACAAAAGGTCGTCTGAAAACAGGTTTTCAGACGACCTTTTCGTTTTTTACCTCTCAACAATGGTTTGTATTGGAATGGGGGGATATTTAAGTAGAATGAGTGAGGAGATTTTGCAAAGGGCTCCTCATGTTAATTCTAGGAGGCAGCTCATTTTAAATAGCACTTTTTTATCATTTATAAAAACAAAAGGCATCAATCCGATGCCTTTTTAATTCATTAACTTGAAAAATTAACGTTCACTTCAACGTTTATTCGATTCACGAATCACTTCTTTGGATTACTTCAAAAATGCCGCATGATATGCAATATGCTCACCAATAAAACTGGCGATGAAGTAATAGCTATGATCATAGCCTTTATGGAAGCGCACGTTGATCGGCTGATTTGCCGCACGACAGGTTTCGATAAAATCTTCGGTACGCAATTGTGTTGGTAAAAACTCATCTTCCAAGCCTTGATCAATGCGCATACCTTGCACTTTATAGCCTTGTTGAATGAGCGTGCCGGCATCATATTGTTGCCATTTTTCACGATCTTTTCCTAAATAGGCAGAAAAGGCTTTTTCTCCCCAAGGCACAAGGCTTGGCGACAAAATGGGCGAAAAGGCAGAGACACTTTGATAACGTTCTCGGTTTCGCAGTGCCAATACCAATGCGCCGTGTCCGCCCATTGAATGCCCCATAATGGAACGTTTGCCGTTGGTAGGAAAATTTTCCTCAATCAGACTGGGCAACTCGTTCAAAATATAATCATACATTTGATAATTCGTCGCCCAAGGCTGTTCGGTCGCATTAAGATAAAAGCCCGCACCTTGCCCTAAATCATAAGCCGCATCGTTCGGCACTTGCTCTCCGCGAGGGCTGGTATCGGGGGCAACCACAATCACTTGATGTTCTGCCGCATAGCGCTGAAAGCCTGATTTGGTAATGAAATTTTGTTCAGTACAGGTTAAGCCGGAAAGCCAATAAATCACACCAAGTGGTCGATTCTCCTGATTATCCGGCAAATAGACGGCAAATTTCATTTCGCATTGAAGCGTTTGGGCATGATGTACCCAAACTTGTTGCAAACCGCCAAAAATTTGATGTTGTTCAATCAGTTTCATCACGGGCCTTAGTAATGAATAACAGAGCGGATCGATTTACCTTCGTGCATTAACTCAAAGGCTTCATTGATTTGATCGAGTGTCAGTGTGTGGGTTACAAACGGTTCTAACTCGATGTCGCCTTTCATTGAATCTTCGACCATTTTCGGAAGTTCGGAGCGGCCTTTCACGCCACCAAAAGCCGAGCCTTTCCAAACACGACCTGTTACCAACTGGAACGGACGAGTTGAAATTTCTTGTCCTGCACCTGCTACGCCGATGATAATGGATTGTCCCCAACCACGGTGTGCACTTTCTAATGCTTGACGCATTACGTTTACATTGCCGATACATTCAAAGGTATGGTCAATGCCCCATTTATTGATGTCTAACAACACATCTTTGATTGGTTTATCGTAATCTTTCGGGTTTAAGCAGTCAGTCGCACCAAACTGTTTTGCCAACTCGAATTTTGCGGAATTGGTATCAATGGCGATAATGCGCCCCGCTTTGGCTTGACGCGCACCTTGCACCACAGCCAAACCAATCGCCCCCAAGCCAAACACGGCCACAGAGTCGCCTTCTTGCACTTTTGCCGTGTTATGTACCGCACCAATACCTGTGGTAACACCGCAGCCGAGCAAACATACTTGTTCGTGGTTGGCTTCCGGGTTGATTTTCGCCAGTGAAACTTCGGCAACAACAGAATATTCACTGAAAGTCGAACAGCCCATATAGTGATAGATCGGCTGACCTTGATAAGAAAAACGCGTCGTGCCGTCCGGCATTAAGCCTTTACCTTGCGTATCACGCACTGAGACGCATAAGTTGGTTTTACCTGAACGACAAAACTCACATTCTCCACATTCAGCGGTGTAAAGAGGAATGACGTGATCACCTGGTTTTACGCTTAACACACCTTCGCCCACAGCAACGACTACACCTGCACCTTCGTGTCCAAGCACCACAGGGAATACGCCTTCAGGATCGTTCCCTGATAATGTAAATGCATCAGTATGGCACACGCCAGTGTGGGTATTGCGGATTAACACCTCGCCTTTACGCGGCATTTCTACATCGATTTCCACAATTTGTAAGGGTTGATTTGGCGCGAATGCTACCGCCGCACGCGATTTGATGGTTGAATTGGTTTGTTTAATTTCCATTATTTTTGCCTTTTAATTCATTAATAAAGTTACTAAATGACACCAGTTTATACTTTGGACTCCAGTCTGAAGCAAGCGTTTTTTGCAATTTTGCTTCGGCAGTAGCATGATTGACTGAAGATGTAAAATGCAATTGGCATTTTATTGAAGTGCCATCAAATATCATTTTTATTTTAAATTAATAAACAAAACAATAATATAAATTATTATATCTTTCTCATCATTTCATTCGCCGATCAAATCCTCGTTGAGATGTACAAGAAAAAATCCTTTAATTTTATATAGATAGAATTATTTATATTCCTGGCAACTTGATCTCAAGGAGAGCCATCATGGCCAATACATTGCACTCTTTATCCCGCAGCGCAGCAAACAATAAATCAGACGTCCTTAAAGGAACGCCCCATGATGACGTTTTACATGGCAGTCTCGGACATACCACATTCTACGGCGGCTTGGGCGACGATATTTATTACAGTAAGAACGCAGACGACACCATTGTTGAATATGCAAATGAAGGCAACGACACGGTTTACGCCGATACAACCTTTACCTTACCGACCCACGTCGAAAACCTGACACTGGAAGGCAACGGCAACACCTTCGGATTTGGCAACAACTCTAACAATATTCTGATAGGCAACAGCGGCAACAACCGCTTGAGTGGTGAAGAAGGCAACGATTTCCTGTACGGCGTGGGCGGCAACGACACCCTGTCAGGTGGCAATGGAAATGATCACCTCAACGGAGGAGACGGAGATGACTATCTTGCAGGCGGCTTGGGTAGCGACACCATCATAACAGGTGCAGGCAGAGACACTGTCGCCTTTACTGCAGCAGATATTCGTGAAGGCAGCATAGATCGTTTGCTCGACTTTAACCCTGAGACGGATAAACTCGACCTATCTGGTATGCGTTCATTGCTGACTGACAGCAACACCAATTTGAGCTGGTCAAAGATGTTCGTTGACAAAGACCCTGAGGTCATTCTCCAAAAAGACCATCCTTATCTCATCTTTGATACAGAGCAGCAGACTCTTGCTTATCGTGCAGCAGGTTCAAGCAGTAGCACCGTATTTGCCAAATTCGATAGCGACGATCCATCAAAATGGTTGGATGCATCCAATATCATCGGCTAAAGACCCGTGAAAAAGAACCGACAGTTTGAAATGAATCTGCTTTTTAAACTCCAAAGCAAAGATTTAAAATAAACATTATTTGAAATAAATCGTCAGTTCATTCTAAGCTGATTCAATAAAAACGTCGTCTAAAAACGTAGTTACAGGTTTCAGACGACGTTTCTGTTTCTAAGATTACGCTTTCTGAAAAATCTGGCAAAGGTCTCAAATTGCTTAGACTTTATACGTCATACGTTCCCATCACGCTTGCGCTGTCTAAGATATGTCCCTGCATGGCAAAGTGCAGGTCGTTGAAGCGGAAGCCGCGCGGTAGGTTTAATACGGTGTCGAGTGCGTAAACGATGAGTTCGTAGCGGTGGCGGCAGTTGGGCGGATACATGCCGCCGTAGCCTGTGGCTTCTTCGATGTCCAACTTGCCCAACAGGCTCGCCCAACTGTTTGCGCCTTGTGTGTAGTCGGTGGCGGTCAGGCTTTCGTTTTCGGCGACGGAGGTGCGTTTGAGATCGGAAATCAGCCAGTGCGTCCACACAAATCCGCTGGCGGTAATGGCGTCTTTGTCTTCTAAAATGACGGCGAAGGATTTCGTGCCTTCGGGCGCGCCGCTGATTTCAAAAGGGATGGAGTAAGTCGGCATATCGTTCGGACTGAACTGACTGCCGCGTTTGCCGTATTTATCTTCAAATTCGCCGTTGACAATGGCTGAAGTCGTTACCTGCATAGTGTTCTCCTGTGGGGTTGGGGAAGGGGTCGTCTGAAAAAGGAAGGCTTGTTCAGACGGAGGGTGGATTGTTCGGTTTGCCGGGCTGCTGTTTTCAGACGACCTGTTTTATACCTGCCAATCTATCGGCGTTATCCCGTTTTCCTGCAAATAGGCATTGGCGCGGGAAAAGTGTTTGCAGCCGAAAAAACCGCGATAGGCGGACAGCGGCGAGGGGTGCGGCGCGCTGAGGACGAGATGGCGGCTGCGGTCGATAAACGCGCCTTTTTTCTGCGCGTGGCTGCCCCAAAGCATGAAGACGACGTGTTCGCGGTTTTGGTTGATTTGGTTGACCACTTCGTCGGTAAAGCGTTCCCAGCCCAATGTGGCATGGGAATGCGCCTGTCCCGCGCGGACGGTCAGTACGGTATTGAGCAGTAAAACGCCCTGCTCCGCCCAATATTGCAGATAGCCGTGTTGCGGGATACGGAAGCCTTCGATGTCGTCCGCCAGTTCTTTGTAAATATTGACCAGCGAGGGCGGGACGGCGACGCCTTCGCGGACGGAAAACGCCAGCCCGTGCGCCTGTCCTGCACCGTGATACGGGTCTTGCCCCAAAATCACGACTTTGACGTTACCGAATTCGGTTGCTTTAAAGGCGTTGAACACGTCTTCGGCAGGCGGATAGATAATCCGCCCCATGCCGCGCTCTTTTTTGACGGTTTCGATGATGTGTTGGAAATAGGGTTCGGACTTTTCCGAGCCGATTGCTTCGTGCCAAGTTTGCATGGGGCTGCCTTTGTGAAGGGAGATAGTTGGGATTATAGTGCGGTTGTTTGTAAAAAGGTCGTCTGAAAACCCTGTTTCAGGTTTTCAGACGACCTTTCGTCTTTATTTTTCGTTTTGTTTGTACCAGTTGATGAATTCGTCCGGTTTGGCGAAACCGAGCAAGGGGTCGCTGCGGCGGCCGTCGGCGTGGATGGCGAAAATGCCCGGCGGGCCGTAGATTCCGTATTCTTTGTAGAGTGCCTGATGTTCGGGCGTGTTGGCGGTTACGTCGATTTGGAAGAAGCGGTCCATATCGACGGCTTCATGCACTTGCGGCTGGTTGAGCGTGTAGTTTGCCATTTCTTTGCAGGAAATACACCAGTCGGCGTAGAAATCCAAAACGACGGGTTTGTCGGGGTTGGCTTTCAATGCGGCGTCCATGGCGGCTTTGAGTTCGGCGACGTCGGTGAACATTTTGCCGTGGTCGGTGGTTTTGCCTGCTTCGGACGGGGGAGACAGCGTCAGGAAGTGGTGCAGGGCGGTGGTTTGTTTGTTTGCGCTTTGCCAGCCGAACCATGCGCCGCCGATGATGAGCAGGAAGCCTAAAACGGAGGCTGCGGTTTTCAGACGACCTTTTTGTTTGCCGGATTTAACCAGCAACATGACGGCAGGGACGATCATGAGCAGGGTGTAAAGCGCGACCACGAGGTAGTAGGGCAGGTGCGGCGTGGCGAGATAGACGGCTACGGCAAGTAGGATGAAGCCGAAGGCGTATTTGATGCCGTTCATCCAGTCGCCTGCTTTGGGCAGGACGTGGCCGCCGAATGTGCCGATGAGGATCAGCGGGACGCCGGTGCCGAGTGCCAAGACATACAACGCCAGTCCGCCCAAAACGGCATCGCCGGTTTGTCCGATATAGCCCAATGCGAATCCGAGCGGCGGGGCGACGCAGGGGCCGACGATCAGCGCGGAGAGTATGCCCATGACGAAGACGGAGAAGATTTTGCCGCCGGAGAGTTTGCTGCTTTGGTTTTGGAAGTAGGATTGGACGGCGTTGGGCAGTTGGATGTTGAAGAGTCCGAACATGGAGAGCGCGAGGACGACCATCAGACCTGCGGCGGCAAGGACGACCCATGCCTGTTGCAGCCATACGGTTAGGAGCGCGCCCGTCAGGCCTGCGATGACGCCGACCAGCGTGTAGGTCAGTGCCAAACCTTGCACATACGCTACGGACAGCGCGAAGGCGCGGCCTTTGCCGGCGGTTTTATCACCGACGATGATGCTGGAGACTATCGGTAAAAGCGGATACATACAGGCGGTAAAGCTCAGGAATACCCCTGCGGTAAAAAACGCCAACAGGTTGGCGTTTAATGTGTCCCACGATAATTTGAAGCGGCTGCTGTCGTCGTTTTGCGAGGCTTTAGGCGCGGCGGCGGGGGATGGTTTGGCGGAATCGGGTTGCAGGAAGCGGTCTTTAGCGGATATGGGTTCGTCACTTTGCGGCTGGTACAGGCCGTTGCCATTAATCTCGAAAGATGTGTCCACGGGCGGGTAACATACGCCGGCTTCGGCACAACCTTGATAAGTCAGCGTCAGCTTGTAGGTCGGCGCGGCTTTTTTGTAAGGCCAGTTGACCTGCGCGGCGCGGTGGAACACGGTTTGTTTGCCGAAAAACTCATCTTCTTTGGCTTCGCCTTTGCTGAAAACGGGTTCGCCCAATACGCCTTCAGGCGCGGTGGCGGCGACGATTTTCGATTGGTACATATAGTAGCCGTCGGCGATTTTGAATTCGACGTTGATGCCTTTGTCGGTAACGTTCACTTGCGGCACAAACGCTTTTTCAGGCGGCAGCAAATCGTCGGCGTTCACAGCGAACGCGCTGGAACACAGGGCAAAAAAGGCGGTAAAGAAGTAAAGGAGTTTTTTCATGGCGTCTTCTCGGTGGAAGGGTTGAACAGGCGCATTATAAACGCAGCAGCCGTTTATAGGCCTAAATTTATATTAAAAGCAGCGATTGTTTTTTATCGTCGCGAGGGGGGATTATCGGACTACTTGATAGATGATGCCCGTCGGATTGTCTCTTTT
Source organism: Neisseria sp. HMSC067H09 (assembly GCF_001814135.1). Classification (NCBI taxonomy): domain Bacteria; kingdom Pseudomonadati; phylum Pseudomonadota; class Betaproteobacteria; order Neisseriales; family Neisseriaceae; genus Neisseria; species Neisseria sp. HMSC067H09. The sequence goes on from NZ_KV814909.1 coordinate 79,828, forward strand.
TCATAGCCGATTGGAACGGGAAAGGTCGTCTGAAAACGGATAGGGTAAATTCTGCTAAACCATTTTCAGACGACCTTTCATGTTTTACCGCTTGAGTACCGGTATCTTGAGCCGTTTAATTGATTTCAGGCTGCGGGACTTTGTGCTGAACGGCGTAAACGGCGGCTTGTACGCGGCTGCTGAGGTCAAGTTTTCGCAGCAGGTTTTGAACGTGAACCTTGACGGTGGATTCTGCCAATTCCAAATGACGGGCGATGACTTTGTTACTGTGTCCGGCGGCGAGGTAGCCTAAGATTTCGAGTTCGCGCGGGGTGAGGGTAGAGAGTGCCTGATCGGTACGCGGTGCGGACGGGGAAATCAGGGATTGGACGAGGCGGGTGGTCATTTCGGGAGAGAAGACGTTGTCGCCGTCCACGGCTTTGCGGATGCTGTCGAGCAGGAAGTCGGCGTTGATGTTTTTCAGCAAAAAGCCGCGTGCGCCGATGCGCATGCATTCGGTCAGGTCGTCGCTGTCTTCGGAAACGGTCAGCATGATGACGGTTTGGTTCGGGTTGACGCCCAAGATTTGTGCCAGTGCTTCGCGACCGTTCATGACGGGCATGTCAAGGTCGAGTAAGACGACGTCGGGTTTGAGCTGTTCCGCCATTTTGACGCCGGACAAACCGTCGGCGGCTTCTCCGATGACTTCGAAGTCGCTTTGACGGGAGAGCAGGGCTTTGATGCCGCTGCGGAAGAGTGTGTGGTCGTCGATCAGGATAATTTTAATGGTCATGAGAATGTTCTCTTGTGTTTGGGTAGGGTTAGGGTAACGGTTGTGCCTTCATCCGGTTTGGAGCTGACTTCTAATTCTGCGTGGATACGTTGGGCGCGTTCGCGCATGATGCCCATGCCGACATGTTCGCCGGAAAGCGTGTCCAGGTGAGCGGGATCGAAACCTACGCCGTCATCGCGGATGATCAGCGTGAAGTCCTGACGGTTGTCAATGCTGACGGTAACGTTGTGTGCCAAGGCGTGTTTGCGGATGTTGGACAGGCTCTCTTGGAGGATGAAGATAATCTGTAACTGCTCATCGTTGTTCAATGCCGCGCCTTCATCCCTCCATTCGGTACTGACGTTGATTTTGGTCTGCCTTTCAAATCGGGTAAGCAGGGCAGAAACGGCTTCAGGGAAGTCTTTGTTACTGATTTTGGTGCGGAAGTTCAGCAGTAGTTCGCGTACGTCTTCATAACATTCCTGCACGCCGTCTTTGATGAAGCGGATATTCTCTTCGGCTTGTTCTTTTTGGTTTGAATAGAATGCGCTTTCCAGCATTTGGACTTGGAGGTTTAGGAAAGTCAATGCTTGTGCGATGCTGTCGTGCAGGCCTTGGGCAATCAGGTTGCGCTCCTGTAAAACGGCAAGCAGGCGGCGTTCTTGCTCGAGGCGGCTGTTGACAATGGAAACGCCTAATTGTCCGCTTAATGTACGCAGCAGTTCGTTGTCGTTGTTATCTGGTTTAAGGTCGTCTGAAAAATACAGGTTTAAAACACCCAGTTCTTCTTCTTGATAGCTGATGGGGAAAACGGCGTGTTTGAGTGCCGTTTTATCCGGGGCAGTATCTGGCTCATCCGAATCATCAGGCAGCCCGATGGACGCCACTATGTCCGTGCGTTTGCGTTCGTTATCCCAAAGGCGGATGCTGCCCGCTTCTGCGGAGACGGCAGGCAGGGTGCGCTTGAGAAATTCTTCCGCCGCCTGTTGGGGGGTGAAAGTTTGATGCAAATCGCGGGTGGTTTGATAGAGCAGCGTCAGATCACGGTTTTGTCGCGCCAGGTCTTGAGTTTGACGTGCCACTTGCCCCTCTAAATCGGTATAAAGCGTCTTTAGCCGGCTGCTCATTTGGTTGAAGCCTTTGTTGACTTGGGCAAACTCGCTTATCTGGTCTGTGTCGATCTGAACGCCGAACCTGCCTTGGCTGATGGTCTTTACACCGTCCCTCAGTGTTTCCAAAGGCCGGATAATCCATGCATAGTGCCAGATAATCATTAGTCCCGCCGCCGCAAAAATCATCCCCATCATAATCATTTGAAAGCGGCGCAACCATAGTGTGTTTTTCTCATTGGCGTGTTCCATCGCCTGTAAAAACAGTTCGATATTGGCTGCAAAACGGTAGAGCTTGATTTGGTCGGGGCGTTCGTAACGGCGCAGGACGGGCTGTATGTTGGCTTTCCAGTCTTCAATCAGCGCGGTCTGTATCAGGTCGTAGGCGGGCGGTGTTTCAGAGGGCATCAGTGGGTGTATGGCGTTACTCTGGCTGATGCGGTTGAGGTTTTGTTCGAATTCGCGGATTTGATTGTTGATTTGCGCCTTGGGTGCGCGTTCGCCGACCATGTAGGCAAGGCGGTAAACCTGCGTCCGCAAGTTGCCTGCATCTTCGATAACGGTGGCGGCATTTTGCAACCTCCAAGAGAGTACCAAAGTCAGGATGACGGACAAAAGGGCGGAGCCGACCCATAATATGGTCAGCAGCTTCAAGCGCGAAGACAGGCTCAGGCGGTTTAAAAAACGGAATGTGAAAGACATAGAAGGTATATGCCGTTGGAAGTTTTCGGTCAGTTACTGTGTAAACATATCATTCATTCGGCTTAGAGGCAATCGGACCGACGAGATGGTTGCCATGAAATAGAGATGACACTGTTTCAATGTAAAATCATGTTATGATAAAATTCAAATTATATGAATTTTATCATAAGCCCGCTCACTCGGATGAAGACTTTCAGACGACATCGGGTAACCAAACCGCTTCACAAAGGATAAATATGAAAATATTTGCGTTGATATCGGCAGGGGGACAGTCAGACGGCGTAGATAAAGGCCTGTTGCTCTGGCAAGGAAAAACGTTGATTGATTGCGTTATCGAAAGGATTAGGCCGCAAGTTGACCATATTGCCATCAGTGCCAACCGTAATTTGGAAAGTTATGCCGTCAGAAGCCCGCACCTGCTGCCGGATGCAAGGCAATGGCGGTATTTGGGCGGATTGGCTGCATTGTGTACCGCTGCCAATGATTTGCAGATTGCCTCTGCCGACTGGCTTTTGGTTGTGCCGTGCGATATGCCTAATTTGCCGGATGATTTGGTAGAAAGGTTTCAGGCAGTTTCTAAAAAAACACCTTTGTGCAATGCCTTTTATATCGAAACACCTGTAACGCCGCATTACAACGTGATGTTCATCCGCCCGCAAATTTTACAAAGTACCGTACCTTATTTGAATTCAGGATTAAGGACGGTGAGGGGGTGGTTGCAGCAACAGCGTGCCCGTGTCTTACAATTTGACCATGATGATTGTTTTATCCGTTACGGAAAATCAAACAATGCCTGAGTAGGAAAAATTAAACATAATCCAAACTGATGGTATTTATTGCAAAATGAATGTCGTTACACAAAAGGTCGTCTGAAAATTTCAGACGACCTTTTGTGATTGAAGGAGGCTTAGGGTTGCAATATCAGCCGTTAGCCTTGCTTCTGCCTTTGCGCTTGGTTGGCGCGGTATCCGGGGTTTTCACCTTGATTTTCATGCTTTTGCTTGGCTTTTTGTCTTTGCGTTTGGCTTTTTCCGTTGCCGTTTTGGCTTTGGCGGTTTTCTTTTTGCCGTTTTCAGACGACGTTGCTACGCTGGCCGGTTGGGCTTTGCTGTGGCGTTTGGCGGCGGGTTTTTCTTGTTTTACAGGCGTTTTCATCGCGTCGTCGATTTCTTTCGCCGTCAGTTTGCGTTTGGTTTTCGAGCCGGTTTGGGCGGTGGTTTTGGCGTGGCGTTTCTTGCTGCTGCTTCCGCCGCTGATCAAGGTCAGGTCGATTTTGCTGGTGTCCAAATCGGCGCGCGCCACTCGGACGCTGACTTTGTCGCCCATGTTGAAACGGATGCCGCTGCGTTCGCCTTCTATCGCCATGATTTCGGGACGGAAGTTGAAATAGTCTTCGCCCAAATCGCTGATGTGCACCAAGCCGTCGATGTGGATGCCGTCCAGCGTAACGAAGAGGCCGAAGTTGGTCATGCCGGAGATTTTGCCTTCGAATATTTCGCCGACTTTATCGCGCATGTAATAGGTTTTCAGCCAGTTTTCCACGTCGCGGCTGGCATCGTCGGCGCGGCGTTCGCAGAACGAGGTGTGTACGCCCAAAGCCTGCCAGCTTTTGCTTGGCGTGTAGGTTTGCTGGTTCAACACGGCTTTGATGGCGCGGTGTACGGTCAGGTCGGGATAGCGGCGGATGGGGGAGGTGAAGTGGGCGTATGCTTCGTAGGCAAGGCCGAAGTGTCCGTCGCAATGCGGTTCGTAAACTGCCTGCTGCATGGAGCGCAACATCATGACTTGCAGCAATTCGGCATCGGGTCTGCCTTTGAATTGTTCGGCAAGTGCGGCATAGTCTTTCGGCGTCGGGTTGTCGCCGCCGCCCAGTTGCAAACCCAATAAGCCGAGCTGCTCGCGCAGGGTGGCGAGTTTTTCGGGTGTCGGACCTAAATGGTTGCGGAAGAGGGCGGTGTGCTTGTTCTTCATCAGGAACTCTGCCGCGCAGACGTTCGCCGCCAACATGCACTCTTCAATCAGTTTATGGGCGTCGTTGCGGACAACGGGTACGATTTTTTCGATTTTGCCGTTGTCGTCGAAAAGCATTTGGGTTTCGACGCTTTCAAATTCCACCGCGCCGCGTTCGAAGCGTTTTTTCTGAAGGATTTTGAAGAGTTTGTAGAGGGTATCGATTTGGGCTTTGTGCGGATGGTCGAGGTCGTCTGAAATCCAATCCCAGACTTGGTTGTACGTCAGGCGGGCATGGGAACGCATAACCGCAGGGTAGAAGCGGTATTCTTTAATATTGCCCGCGTAAGTGATGACCATGTCGCACACCATGCACAAACGCTCGACATCGGGATTGAGCGAGCAGATGCCGTTGGACAGGTTTTCCGGCAGCATGGGAATCACGCGGCGCGGGAAGTAAACGCTGGTGCTGCGTTCCTGCGCGTCCGTGTCGATAGCGTCATCTGGACGGACATAATGGCTGACATCGGCAATCGCTACGACCAAACGGTAATTGCGCCCGATTTTTTCGGCAAACACGGCATCGTCGAAATCGCGCGCCGTTTCCCCGTCTATGGTTACCAAAGGCAAATCGCGCAAATCGACGCGGCCTTTTAAATCGCTTTTACGAACATGGTCGGGGATTTTTTTCGCGGCTTTGGCACACGCTTCGCTGAATTGGTGCGGCAAATGGTGTTTGCGCACGGCGATTTCGATTTCCATACCGCTGTCGGCATAATCGCCCAATACTTCGATGATTTTCGCCACGGCAGGGCGGTTTTGCTCGGGATAAGTCTCGATTTCGCCGACGATGACCTGACCGGATTCGGGTTTGAAATGTGCGACGCTGTCAGGTTCCAAAACGATGCTTTGGTTCAGGCGTTTGTCTTCCGCTTCCAAAATCGCCACGCCGCGATCCATATAGAAACGGCCGACCACTTTGCTTTGCGCGCGTTCGACAATATCTAAAACCGTTCCTTCACGGCGGCCCTTGCGGTCGATGCCGGCAGGGCGGACGGTCACGATGTCGCCGTGCATGATGCCGCGCATTTGGCGTTCATATAAAACAAAATCGCCGTCTTTAGTGGGCGTGAGCGGTACGGCGAAGCCGAAGCCGTCTTTGTGCGCCTCGACACGGCATTTGACCAAATCCAATTTGTCCGCCGCGCAAACCGCACCGCGGCGGTTGATTAAAACCTGACCGTCCCGCGCCATCGCTTTCAGACGACGTTCGAAAAATTCGTACTCTTCTTCCGTAATCGACAACTCGCGTGCCAAGACTTCGATTTTCGACGGCACGCCTTTTTGCTCCAATAATTCAATGATCCACTCCCTGCTTGGCAGCGGATGTTCGTAACGTTGTTTCTCCCGTTTCAAAAACGGGTCTTTTTCTCGTAAATTTAAAGATTTAATATTTTTGTTCATTTTATTGGTTGACATTCTTTTTCTAAAATATATAATGACCGCTTCTTTGCGAAATAGTCAATCACTGTAACGCAAAACAGGAAATAAAGCAAAGCCCAGGTGGCGGAATTGGTAGACGCGCTAGCTTCAGGTGCTAGTGTCCTCACGGGCGTGGAAGTTCGAGTCTTCTCCTGGGCACCAAACCTTTTGGTCGCCGCTTTGCTTATCCATCCTAATTGCCCAGGTGGCGGAATTGGTAGACGCGCTAGCTTCAGGTGCTAGTATCCTCACGGGTGTGGAAGTTCGAGTCTTCTCCTGGGCACCAAATCAATTATCCGGCTTATCCGGATTTTTTATTGAATAGATTTATTTGTCTGATTAAGCTACAATATCAGACGACAAAATATGTTTGATTCCACAGAGAGGTGGATGAGTGGTTTAAGTCGCACGCCTGGAAAGCGTGTATACGTGAATAGCGTATCGAGGGTTCGAATCCCTTCCTCTCTGCCAGATTTTAAAGGCACTGTTTAAAGCAGTGCCTTTTGTTTGACTAATAAAAATTGGGGCTGAAGCAGATTGGCCTTAAATATCATACCCATTTCTCAGGGTTTTTAATTACCGTTTCGGTACGCCAAAGTTAAAAAACTTCACATTTCGTCTCCTCAAGGCTATGGAAAAAATTTCCAGTCATTTCTGTTGTATTTTAGTAAACCTCCTTAGTCCCAAATTTGCAGAAAAAGATTAGGTCGTCTGAAAACAAAAAACTCGGTTTCAGACGACCTGTTGATTTTATTTGCCTACGGGCGGTAATCCGGCCAACATGCGTTCAGCGTTGGTACGGCTGAGGTTGTAGTTGTAATATTTTTTATAGAATGCCTGGGTTTTGGACACCATATCGAGGTCTTTGAATTGTTCTGGATGGAACAGTTTTGCCGCCCACAAAATTTGCAGTGCTTCTTCGGTGCTGTATCTGTCCCATGGGAATGTTCCTGACGGATTGGCATACAGACGGCCGTTTTTGACGGCGCGTATGCTTTGCCATGCAGGGTTTTTCTTAATTGCATCAATTCCTTTTTTGCCGCTGAAGCGTCCGCTGCCGACAATGATGATTTCGGGATCGGCTTTGATGATTTCTTCCAGGCTGACAACGGCTTTATTTCCTGTCCCTGCCAGGACGCTGCGTCCGCCTGCCAGGCGAATCCATTCGCCAATCATGGATTTTCCGCCGTCTATCTCAGTCAGGTTGGTACTGCCGGTAATGTGCAATACGGTAGGACGACGGTTTTCAGGTATGTTTTTAAGTCGGCTGTTGACAAAATTGATATTGCCGTCCAATTCGCTGATGTAAGTTTCGGCAATTTTGGGGGCGTTACCACCAATGACGGAGGCGGTAATGCGGACGGTTTTCTTCAAGCCGTTAAAGTCCTGAAAATTGACTAATACCGCTTTCATGCCGGCTTTTTCTACCTGTTGCTGCATAGTGGGATTGGACATCAGCACGGCATCGGGACGTGTAGCCAAAAGAGCCTCCATTTGAATGCTTTGGCCGTTAGTCAGGGCGGGGACAGTTTTAATCTTTGGGAGGACTTCGGCAAACCAGGGATTGTTGCGGATAACGTCGGTGGTGGCGACCAATTTGTTACCGCCTCCTAAAAGCAGTACGACCTGATTGTTTGCATGCCATAAATCGGCAATGCGGTTTACCTGCTCAGCCAGTTCGACTTTTTTGCCGTTGATGTCTTGAACCGGGCGTGCGTATAGTGGGGCAGGGGTTAGGATAAAGGCGGAAAGCAGTGCGCCTGCCAGTATTTTTTTCAGATTCCGATACATTGGGATTTTCCTATAAGGTTGGGAAAAGGGGGGGAGGTCGTCTGAAAGCACGGATATTGTGTTTTCAGACGACCTTTTTGACATTATTGATTATTTAAAACGAGTAGCGTGCGCTCAGGTAATAAGAACGACCGCGTTCGTTATAGGTTCGTGCCGTGCCGGCGGTACGCAGGATTTTCTTATTGAACAGGTTGTTTACGCCGGCGCGTACTGTGATTTTGTCTTGCCAGTTATAGCCGGCATTCAGTCCGAATATACCATAACTGCCTAATTCATATTGTTTTACGATGCTCTCGCCACTGTTGTAGATAACGTCCATAAAACGGTTGGGGTGTTTTCGGGTAACCTGGCGACCGTATCGTGTGTATGAGGCATTCACATCCCATGAGTCATTGATTCTCCAGTTTAAAGTACTGTTAATCGTATATTTGGGTACGATGGAAACAGGGTTTTTCGTGGCACGATCCTCATTTTTGTGCATATAAGTGAAATTGGTGGTCATTGTCAGGCGTTTGTCTAGCAAAGGAAGGGTTAAGTTGCCTTCCAAGCCGGAAATAATGGCACGGGTGCCATTGCCCCAACGATAGACGTTGGTCCCCTTGTAATTCCGATAAATGGGTGTGCCGTCAGGCGTGTTGTCGGTACGAATTTCGCGGTCGTAATTGCCGTTGACGGTTTCGATAAATTGGCCGTTGTCTACAATGCGGTTGCGGTAATCATTGTGGAAGTACGCCAGTGAGGCCAAATAACCGTTTTGAGAAAATTCAAAGCCGATTTCCTTATTCAAGCTGGTTTCGGGCTTGATGTTTTTATTGCCGAGGAAATAGCAGGCGCGTCCCCAATCAAAACCTTGTGCGCTGTTGTTGGTGTAAGGGTTGGTTCGGGAGCCGTTGCCACTGTCATAGGTTAAGGCATTGGGGTTGTTCCAGTGGTTTTGGGCGTCTATCGGACAGCCGTTACTGGCGTTGATCAGCAGGTAGTTTGGCTGGCTTTGATAAAGGTTGGGTGCTTTGTAGGCACGCGCGATGCCGCCTTTGATTTTCCATACCGGATTGAAGGCGTGGGAGAAGTTGAGCGATGGCGTCCATGCGGAACCGGAAACGCTGTGTCTGTCCCAGCGCAAGGCAGGCGTTAGGAATGTTTTCCCGCCGTTTAAGGCGATATTGTCTTCCACATACAGGGCATATTCGGTTTGCGCGCCTTTTCCGCTGCGGCCTGAATTGGCCAGCCATGGGATAACGCCGTAAGTACGCATATTTGCAGTCATGGAGGCCGTATCGTCTAATTTGGCTCGGTTGGCTTCTGTACCGACGGTTACGGTATGGTTGTTGACGGAAAAGTCCGCGCGGCTGCCAAAGCGATAGTTTTTCAATATGCTGTCGGTAAAACCTTCGGTGGCGTTGTACGCGCCTTCGGTGCTGCCTAAAAGACCTTCGGGTAGGCGGCTGTTGACAGTTTTGTCATAACTTAAATAAGTTTCAGTATTGCCCCAATTCCATTTTCCTTTATGGGTTAGGGTATAGCTTTGGCGGTACAGTCTGGCTGTTTCTCTGCCTATCAGTTGTTGTGCAATTGGCTGTATGGCTGCAACCAACACATTGCTGCTTTGGGTATCGCCGTTATAGATGTTGCCCTGGCGGCTGTATGAAGTATCAAAAATCAGTTTTTGATCCGGGGTAATATTCCATTGCAAACGTCCTGCAATGTCTTTGTTACGCACACCTTCCCGTCCCGCGCTCAATGCAGTACGCGAACTTTTCACGCTGTCATTGATATCGAATGCATCGGCTTGGGTTTTGTTTAGATTGCCATAAACGCGGAGACCTAAAGTGTCTTTAACCAAAGGGGCGGAAAGTACGAAATTTGCACGGCGGGTTGCTCCTTCTTTGTCGCTTTGCGGATGGTCTGCATAAATGCCCACGCTTCCGGAAACTTCGTCACTGATGCCTTTGGTAACAATATTGACCACGCCGCCCATCGCGCCGGAACCATAACGGGCAGCAGCCGGACCGCGCAATACTTCGATTTTTTCTACCATTTCAGCAGGCACCCAGTTACTGTCGCCACGGGTGTTACGCACACCGCTTCTGCCGTATCGCTCGGCATCGCTCGGCATTGCGTGAAGTTACCGGTTTGCCGTCTATAAGGATCAGCGTGTTTTCCGGCCCCATGGAGCGGATGTCGATTTGGCGTTTGTTGCCGCGTTCTCCACCGGGCGAGTTGGAACTCATATTCACGCCGGGCATTTTGCTGACGATTTCGGATAAATCGTTGGTAACGGGGTTTCTTTGGATGTCTTGGGCGGTAATGACAGAAGCCCCCAACTGTTGTTTGACTTGGCGTTCTGCTGTTACATAAACAGTCGGCAGCTCGCCTTTGCTGACTTCGGCGGCGGTTTCGCTATCTTGTGCATACGTGGTAAATGCAGTAAGCAATAAAGTATTTAAAACACTTAATTTGAAAATGGTGGAAGTCATCAGGTTGTGGTCCTTAAAATGGTTTTAGATGATAAACGTAGTGTGTTTATGCGGTTTAATACTGAATCTATATTTTGATCCGTCATAGGGTTATGCCCATTTGACATTAAAAAAACATTGTATTTCCTGCTTTATTTCAATTTTGGTTTTTTTGAACATAAAAGGTAGATTCAAGCGTATCAAAATAGGCATGATATTATTCAATTAAGTAAATGGAAGTAAAAGGTTTCTTGAGAATTAGTCTAGAAGAATTAATTTTTAAAATTGATTTTTTATTTCATTGTTTATATTGGGATTTATTTATATTTTAATGGCATTTTGGGAATATTTATTGAATCAAAAGGAGTATATGTTTTTTTACTCCTTTTGATGGATGACGGTATCACCATACCCCCAATAGAATGTATGCCCTTTGGTAGAAATTAGTTTTGTTTTCAGTATCTTTAGGGAAAATACTGGAGCGGAACATTATCAAAACACGCATCTCACTTCTATTTTTTCTAAGCAATTTCCTGCCTAGTGCAAAAAATTAAGGAACATTGCCTCTCCAAGTCTTGTCCTGCCCGGCTGCTAATCTGGCAATCCGTTGTTTTGGGAGGTAGATTTAGTTTCAAGCTGCTAAATAGCACGATTGTTTTCTATACGTTTATTTTTATTGAATATTGGTTCCAATTACGAATGCCGGATTTAACATGGTAAATGAAACGAAACTTGTACGTCGTTATCTGCCGTATAAATGGATGTTGATCTTATTGATCGTGGCTTTGACTGCTGTTTCGGCGGTATCTTTATCGTGGGGGCGGTTTCCCGTACCTATGGAAGGGGTATGGCTGAGCCTGTTGCAACAGAATCCTGATGATGTACAACAGAATGTTGTGCTGAATTTGCGGCTGCCGCGCGTATTGGCTGCAGTTTTGGTCGGTGCTGCGCTGTCAGCGGCGGGAACAGCCTATCAGGGTATTTTCCGCAATCCCTTGGTGTCTCCCGATTTGCTGGGGGTTTCAGCCGGCGCGTGTATTGGTGCGGCTGTGGCGATTTTGGCAGGTTTTGGGATTTGGGGAATTCAGACGGCTGCCTTTATCGGAGGATTGGCGGCGGTAGGCGCAACCTTGACATTGCCCAAACTGGTCGGCCGTGATTCGGCCATCGTGCTGGTGTTGGCCGGTATAGTGGTATCGGGGTTTATGTCTTCAGTTTTGGGGTTGGTAAAATATTTGGCCGACCCCGAAACGGAGTTGGCGGAAATTGTCTATTGGCAGTTGGGTAGTTTGGCCAAGTCGGATTACGGCAATCTGATCATGTTGGCGCCGTTGATTCTAGCTGCCATATCCGTTTTGTTTGCCATGCGTTGGCGGATTAACGTGTTGTCGTTGGGCGACCGAGAAGCGCGGCTGGCGGGGGCAGATATTACATACGAGCGGACAGTGGTGGTGATATGCGCTACTTTGTTGACGGCTTCGGCAGTTTGCCTGAGCGGTACCATAGGCTGGCTCGGTTTGGTGGTGCCGCATTTGGCAAGGATGTTGGGTGGGGATAATAATTTGCGGGCTTTGCCTTTGGCATCTTTAATAGGATCGGTATTCCTTCTTCTGACCGATATGTTGTCACGCAACCTTTACGAACAGGAAATTCCATTAGGGATTATGACCGGCTTTATCGGCGCGCCGTTTTTTGCGTGGATTTTGGTGCGGCAGAAAGTGGCGGATTGAATGATGTTGGATATTAGTAATCTGTATTATGCATACCGGAATCGTTTGGTTCTAAACGGGATTAATTTGACACTGGACAAAGGAGGACTGCTGACGCTGCTTGGTCGAAATGGGGCGGGAAAATCTACTTTGTTAAACTGCATTGCCGGTTTGTTAAAGCCGCAACGTGGCCGGATTATGTTGGATGGCAAGTCGGTGCAGTCCATGAGTGCGCGCCAAATGGCAAAGATAACCGCTTATGTGCCTCAGTATTCACCGCAAACCTACCGTTATACGATGTTGGAGTATGCAGTCCTTGGTTGTGCAGCGCGATTGGGAATAATGCAGAAGCCTGAAGCTGCGGATTATGAACGGGCAGTGCAGGCGTTGGAAGTTTTGGGCATCGCCCACCTCGCCGACCACATTTATATGGATGCTAGCGGCGGAGAAAAGCAGTTGGCAAATATTGCCAAAGTGTTGGTACAGGAACCGCAGCTGATTTTATTTGACGAACCTACATCAGCTTTGGACTACGGTAATGCCGCTAAAACCTTACGCCTGATTGCGGACTTGTCGGAACGAGGTTATACCGTAGTAATGACGACACATAATCCGGAACATCCATTGTTGCTGTATGGCCGCTGCCCGAACAGTCAGACGGCCATTTTGGACGGGTCGGGCCATTTGAAGGCGGGGGATACGGCAGAGATTGTTAATGAAGAGAACCTGTGCCGTTTGTATCAGGTTGATTTGACCTTGGTGGATGTCCCTGGCAGCCAACACAAAGCCTGCACTTTAACCGGCTTGTAAATGCGAGTCGGGCAGTTTATATCCAATTCAAAATTTCTTTATGCAAAATCCGGCCGCCGCAATGCAATCGCAAATCTGTCGGCTGAGAGGTTCCCGATTCAGTTCAAAATCTCCGTGCAAGCAGCGCGGAGATTTTTTATCCCTCAGTACCTTGCTGCAATATTTTGCCCTCAGTAGAGTCAGATATAAGAGGAATCGGATGGATGGAGACCTTCGAGGGACTATCCGGCACGCACAATACCGCCGCTTTCAGACTACCTGTGCCATACAGCATCTACTTTTGGAACGCCAACCTTATCTCAAAGACCGCAAACTAAAAATATCCAATGCCGATTGACAACCCATAGACTTAAAACCGCTGACCCATCAACGTTAACACCTGCCATTCGTCACGGTGGTGCAAAGGAAATCAAATTGTAGAAGAACGATACCGAAGTCAGAAAATACACCGCAGGGGCTTGAGCTTGGTTCAACCGGCAGCGCAAGTAAGATGTCGCAGACTTGTTCGGGAGTCTGCCAGAGAGAAAGTTTGGAGAGGGTCATGGGCTTGGAGGTCGTCTGAAAGTCAATGAACATGGCTAAATCACTTGATTCATTTGATTTTCGTAACGAAGCTGCTTTTGAATTGAAAATATGAAAATCCGCCCGAGGTCGTCTGAAAACCGATTTCAGACGACCTCTCTGCCTTAAACCATCAACCGCAATATCGGCAGTCCAATATGTCTTTGCGGATGTCGTTCAACAGGAAGGCTGCGGTGTCTTCGTGTTCCGCCTGTACGAAGACGAAGAGTCGGGCGATGATTTTGCCGATGAAGACTTTTTGCAAGGCGCAGGCGTCGGTCAGGGTGCGTTCCTGCAGGAAGCTGCGGATGTCTTCAGGTAAGGTGTAGTCGCGCGCAACGGCGGCAAAGCGGGCGTCGGTTTGCAGACGATCGAGCAGGGTTTGGTTTTTGTCCAATTTAATGCCTGCTTCTTTTTCTTCGGCGGTGGCGCGGACGAACTGGTCGTAAATTTCGGCATAAAGCATATCGTTCGGACCTTCGAAGATGGTGAATGGGCGGATGTCGATAGCGATATTGCTGGCGGTGTGTCCGCGTTCAAAACCCTTCGCGCCCAAGAGTTTTTGCAACATTTGGGCGGCGGCGTAAGTGTATTCCGTGGCGAGGGTTTTGATGATGTTTGCCTCCATCAGCTGATGGGCGACGGGGGCAACGGGCGAAACGCAATGGCAGACGTAGCGGTAAAGAATCTCGGAAACCTGATGGCGGCGTTGGATTTCGCGGCGTTCATAATCGACGAATTTGATGTCGTGGCGGACATATCGGTTCAGGTTGTCAATGATGTATTCCATGATGCCGTGCGTCATGCCGATCAGTTGCAGGCGGCTGCGGATAAAGATGTTTTGGAACGCGCGCAAACCGGCGGCGTCGCTCTGCGAGAGTTTCATGACGGCGGCAGCAGGCATTTGGGCATCAATGCGGTTGACGGCGTAACGGACGGCGCGCAGGCCTTCGGATGCGAGGGCTTCGTAGCGGATGTATTGTTTGGGAACGAGCAACAAGTTGATGATTTTGGAGAGTTTGCCGTTTTTGCGCTCTTTGGCGGCAACGAGGAGGAAGTCGCTTTGCGAGTTGCCCTGCCAATATTTCGCGGCGTTGACGTAAATCGTTTGTTCGTCGATGTATTCGTAGTAGGACTGCATTTCGCGGGCAATCGCCGCGCCGGAGGTTTCGGGTTCGGTAATACCCAAACCGCCGCCCTCGCCTTTGAAAACCATGTCCAAACCTTGCGCGACTTGCGCTTCGTCGCCAAACTCTTGCAGAGGCTGCAACACCAGCGCACCTTCGATGCCGGTACGCAGGGTAACGGGTACGCCGTAATGCCCCGCAATCCGCAAGACTTCTTGGATTTCAAACTGGCTGCCCTTGCGGCCGCCGTGTTTTTTGTCGAGGAAGGGCAACAGCAAACCCGCCTGCTTCAAGGCAAGCCATTTGTCTTCAGGCAGGTATTGCATGAGGTTGAGGTCGTCTGAAAAAATGCGGAGGAATGCGGATTCGATATGCTTTAAAAAAGCAGCCGTGTCCATAGTTGACGGCTGCGCGCTTGATTCAGTGTGTGTCATCATGATTCTCGGTTAATCGACGGTTATTAGAGTTTAGAGCTAAATTTCTAGGATTTATACCACAAACCCGTTTAAGCGACAATGATTATCAAGTGTGGACGGATTTTCAGCGTGCAAACGCATGATTACGCCGCCCCGACAAACCGATACGGTGCTACCATAGCGCAAAACACCGCCGGAACACTGCCATGTATTCACAACACAGCGAACGCCATTTCAGCAACCGCAACAACTGGCTGCGCGCGAGCGTATTGGGCGCGAACGACGGCCTGATTTCCACCGCTTCGCTGCTGACGGGCGTTGCTGCCGCCGCACCCGATTTCCAAACCCTGCTGCTAACCGGCGTTTCCGCCCTAATCGGCGGCGCGGTCTCAATGGCAGCGGGGGAATACGTTTCCGTATCCAGCCAGTCTGACACGGAAAAAGCCGACTTGCACAAAGAACGCCACGAATTGGAAGCTAACCCAGATGCCGAACTTGCAGAACTGACCGAAATATACCGCCGCCGCGGTTTGTCCGACGCGCTTGCCACCGAAGTCGCACAGGCATTGATGGAACACGACGCGCTCTCCGCCCATGCCCGCGACGAAATCGGCATCACCGAAACCTCCGCCGCCAACCCCATGCAGGCCGCACTTGCCTCCGCCGGTTCGTTCTGCGCCGGCGCCATACTGCCGCTGCTGGTCGCGCTGACCGCTCCCGCCGCCCTGATCCCTACGCTGGCGGCAACCACTTTATGCGGACTCGCCGCGCTGGGTTACGCCTCCGCCAAACTCGGCGGCGCACCTGTCGTACCCGCCGTCCTGCGCGTGTGCCTGTGGGGCGTGGCGGCGTTGGCCGTTACGGGTATAATCGGCAAACTGGCGGGTGTAGCGGTTTGAACAAGGTCGTCTGAAAACTCAGCCTCAATGAAGAGGAAAGTATTTTTCAGACGACCTTGGATTCGGATTTCAAGTGCAACACCAGGGTACCGGTGGTTGGAACAGATTTAAGAATAAAACACTTGGCGTTTCACAGCCAAGTGTTTTTCTCGGCCGGTGGTTCAACTCATCTTGAACCCTGCGTATCTCCCGATCGCTGATGTTTCGGAAATCGGTTTGTTTGGGGAAATATTGCCGGATGAGTCCGTTGGTGTTCTCATTCAGCCCTTTCTCCCAAGAATGGTAAGGGCGGCAAAAATAGGTTCCCGCTTTCAATGCTTGAGCTATTTTGGTGTGTTGGTAGAATTCTTTGCCGTTATCCATGGTGATGGTGTGAACCCTGGCTTTATATGCCCTTAATACCCTAATGGCCGCCCGGGCAGTGTCTTCGGCCTTTAAGTTATCCAATTTACAGATGATGGTGTAGCGGGTAGTGCGTTCGACCAGGGGCAATAATGCGCTTTTCTGATCTTTGCCGATGATGGTGTCGG
>NZ_KV814910.1:0-26142 GCF_001814135.1 Neisseria sp. HMSC067H09
AAAGTTGAGTATTGTGCTATTTTGTTTTTAATTGTCTATACAAAGGGGAGGAGCTATTCCTCTCGGTAAAATGTCAGGCTTATTTCCAGGTATTTGGATTTTGAAGGAGGACTATTATTCGCTGTTCCCAAGGGTGTTTCCCCATGTTTTTCGCTCCTGAAAACAACAGCAGTTTAAACCAAACGGAAACACGTTATAATGTAATCCTCTCCATTCAGAATATTAAGGTCGTCTGAAAGCCTTTATGAAACACGCAATCAAACAAAAAATCCTCGAACAGGCACGCCGTGACGGCGTACAGGTAACCGCTTTGCGCGAGCAGGTGCTCGATATTGTCTTGCAGCAAAGCGGCGTGATTAAAGCCTACAACGTCTTGTCGCAGATGCAGCAGCAGAGCGAGGGCGTGGTTGCGCCGCCGACGGCCTACCGCGCCCTTGATTTTTGGGCGGAGCAGGGCGTTTTGCACAAGGTGGCGGCGGTCAACGGCTATATTTTGTGCAGCCATGCGCAGCACGAGTGCGACGACCATTGCCACGACCACGAAGAAGCCGAAGCGCACCATAGCGCGTTTATTTTGGTCTGCACCGAATGCGGCACGGCGGACGAACAAACCCTGAGCCACGAATGGGCGGCACTGCGCGCAGGCGTTGCCGAAAGCGGCTTTGCGCTGAAAGAAGAACACGTTGTTTTAACTGGAATCTGTAAAAAATGTCAGAAGTGAAAAAAACCAAAGTCCACCTGATTTCAGGTTTTCTGGGAACAGGCAAAACCACCGCGCTTAAAAGCCTGATGGAACAGAAAGACCCGAACGAAAAATGGGTCATCATCGTCAACGAGTTTGGCGAAATCGGCATTGACGGAGCGGTATTGAGCGACAACGGCATCCCCGTGGCAGAAATCGCCGGCGGCTGTTTGTGTTGCACCGCCGGCCCGCAAATGGGCGTAACCGTGCAGAAAATGCTGCGCGACGCCAAGCCCGACCGCCTGATGATTGAGGCAAGCGGACTGGCGCACGCTGCCAGCGTCATCGACGAATTGAAAGCCAAACCGCTGGACAGCCTTTTGGAAATCGGCGCCGTCTTTACCGTCGTCGATCCGCGCCAGTTCATCAATCCCGATTACGCGCAGCAGGCGTTGTATAAAGACCAAATCGGCATCTGCGACGTATTGGTCGCCAGCAAAACCGATTTATGCACCCCCGAACAGCTTGTCGAATTTCACGACAAAGCGGCAAAACTGTTTCCGCCCAAAGCCAAAGTGGTCGAAGTCCAAAACGCACAGCTCGACATCCAATGGCTCGATATTCCCGTCATCGAAAAATCACGCTACCGCCTCAAAGCCCTGCCGGACAACACCATGGGCTTCCAGTCGCAAGGTTTCACATTCCCCGCCGGACGCGATTTCGACGGCGAAAAGCTGACCAACTTCTTCAATGACCTGCCCAAATTCACAGACGACCTCGTCCGCGCCAAAGGCGTGTTCCAAGTGCTCGGCACATGGGTGTGGCTCAACTGGGTGGACGGGCAGTGGGGCGCTAACCAAGTCTCATGGCGGCGTGACTCGCGCTTCGAGCTGATTGCCAAATCGTTTGACGCGGATTTGATTGAAAAGAAACTGCAAGAGGCTTTGGAGAAATAAGCAAGGTCGTCTGAAAGTTTGCCGCAGCAATTTTCAGACGACCCAAGCGATAGTGAAGTCTATTGTTTCAAGGGTCAGAATAATATAAAGCGGCTGTGTAGCGTGGGCTTTGCCCGCGAAAAAATTAGCAGATCAAGGTCAAAAGGTTGTTTGGAAGATTGATATCTCCAATTTGGGAAATGGGTTAACAAGAAGGGAAATATAATAGTGATTATTAAGGAATCAGATAAGCGAGAACATGATTTGGCTGAATTAAATAGCTTGCTTATGCTACCTTATATTAGCCAAGATCAGAGGAAACAGATTGAGCGAGAGATACGTAATATACAATCTGGCTTGAAGGGGGAGCAGGAAGCGGCTTATCAAATCAATTTTCATTATAAAAATAATGCAAATTGGGCAATTCTACATGATTTGCGGTTTGAATTTAATGGTGATGCTGCTCAAATTGATCATTTGATGATTAATCGTTTTTTTGAAATTTATGTTTGTGAAAGCAAAAGATTTGGAGAGGGTATAGCCATAAATGAATACGGGGAGTTTTCTGCATTTTATCAGGGTAAGCCTTATGGTATTGCCTCTCCTCTTGAACAAAATAATAGACATAAATTATTGTTGAAGCGGTTGTTTAAAAGTGATGAAATTGAGCTTCCTATGAGAATGGGAATGAAGATAGTACCTTCACTGCACAGTTTGATTCTAGTAGCGAATTCCGCAATCATTCAACGTCCAAAAAATAGTGAAAACAAGAGGGAGTTAGAAAGAATTATCAAAAATGAACAGATTGCAAAAAGAATTGATAAAGACATTTTTGATAATCATCCTTCAACATTAATTCAACAAGCTGCTTCATGTTTTAAATTGGTATCTTCAGAAACAATTACAGAGTTCGCTAAAAAGTTAGCAAGTTTGCATAAACCGTTAAAGGTGGATTGGAAAGCACGTTTTGGTATTGTAGATCCAATAGAGCAACCTGAAGTGAAGACGGCATCAATAGTTCAAAATCATACAAAACAGGAGCAACACTTATTTTGCGCTTCCTGCAAGAAATCTGTTACTGCTAATGTAGCCAAATTTTGTTGGCAAAATAAAGTTAAGTTTCACGGTAAAGTCTATTGTTTCAATTGTCAGAAGAATATAAAGCAGTAATGACCTTTCAGACGACCTTCAAACCCAAATAGAGGAATACCCAAGCATGTACCGTTACATCCTCCACCGCCTATTACTCTTAATCCCCACGCTGTTGGGGATTTTGGCGATTACTTTTGCCGTTATCCAATTCGTGCCGGGCGGGCCGGTGGAGCAGATGGTGCAGCAGTTGACGCATGGCGCGGTCAGCGGCGAGACGGCGAATGCGACGGCGGGCAATATCATGAAAAACGGCAACCGCATCAGCCCGGAAGATTTGGCGGCGTTGAATGCGCTGTACGGTTTCGACAAGCCGCCGCTGACGCGGTTTGCGGATATGGTGTGGCGGTTTGCCCGTTTTGATTTGGGCAAGAGTTTTTTCCATCATGAAACCGTGTTCGAGCTGGTCAAACAGAAAATGCCGGTGTCGATGAGTTTGGGCTTGTGGACGTTTTTCCTGACTTATCTGATTTGTATCCCGTTGGGCATTGCCAAGGCGGTGCGCGACGGCAGCCGTTTTGATGCGGTAACGGGGATGGTGGTGCTGGTCGGTTATACCATACCGCCGTTTGTGTTGGGTTTGGTGCTGCTGGTGTTGTTCGGCGGCGGCAGCTTTTTTGCGTGGTTCCCGCAGGGCGGTTTGGTCGGCGATGATTTCGACACGCTGTCGTGGGCAGGCAAAATCAAGGATTATCTGTGGCACATGGCGTTGCCGATTACGGCTTCGGTAGCGGGCAGTCTGGCGGTAACGACGGTGTTGACGAAAAACGTGTTTCTTGAAGAAATCCGCCGCCAATATGTTTATACCGCCCGCGCCAAGGGATTGCCGGAAAAGCAGATTTTGTGGAAACACGTTTTCCGCAACGCAATGATTCCGCTGATTACCGGCTTCCCCGCCGCCTTTATCGGCGCGTTTTTCACCGGCAGCTTGCTGATTGAAACCTTGTTCTCGCTCGACGGGCTGGGGCTGCTTTCCTACGAGGCGGTGATGAAGCGCGATTATCCGGTGGTGATGGGAACGCTGTATGTGTTCACGCTGATGGGTTTGCTGGCGAAATTGGTGTCGGATATTTCTTATTCGTGGGTCGATCCGCGCATTCATTTCGGCGGACAGAAATAGGTCGTCTGAAAACTTAAAGAATTATGGAGTTAAATATGATTAAACGTTTAAAAGATATTTCTGAAGAAAGCCGCGAACATAAAAACGATGGTGCAAAAGTAGTCCGTATGGAATTGCAGGATGATGAAGCAACCAAACGGTTGGTCATGCATAGCGCAAAGCGCGTAATTGCCGCGCATAAGTCAGAATTGGAAAAGTTGGCTTATAAGTAATCCTCATGGTTGAATATTCAGACGACCTTTGTGCAACCTAATTATGAAAACACACACTTCAAACCCCACTTGGCAGGCTTTCAAGCAACACAAACGCGGCTGGTTCGCGTTGCGGGTTTTAGCCGTTTTGTTCGCCGTCGCGCTGCTTGCGCCTTTGTGGAGCAACGACAAGCCCTTGTGGATACGTTATCAGGGCGAATATTATTTTCCGCTGGTAAACGAATACAACGAAACCGTGTTCGGCGGCGATTTCGACACGCCTGCCGATTACCTCGATCCGCTGATACGCGGCAACATCACGTCAAACGGCAATTACGCCGTTTATCTGCCCAATCCCTACGACGCCGATACGCTCAATGATTTCGACACGCAGCCTGACCCTGCAAGTCCGTCCGAAAGGCACTTGCTCGGCACGGACGACCGCGGTCGTGATGTCTTGGCGCGTTTGGTTTACGGATTCCGCGATTCTCTGCTGTTCGCCCTTGCGCTGACTTTGGTAACGACCGTCATCGGCGTGATTACCGGCGCGGTGCAGGGTTATTTCGGCGGTAAGACCGACCTTTTGATGCAGCGCTTTATCGAAATCTGGGGCGGGATGCCGGAGCTTTATCTGCTGATTATCCTGTCTTCGTTTTTTAATCCCAGTTTGTTGATATTGCTGGTGTTGCTGTCGCTGTTCGGCTGGATGGGGCTGTCGGACTACGTCCGCGCCGAGTTTTTGAAAAACCGTCAGGCGGATTACGTTTTGGCGGCTCGTTCGATGGGCGTGGGCAACCGCGCGATTATGTGGCGGCACATCCTGCCCAACAGCCTGACGCCCGTATTGGCGTTTCTGCCTTTTCGTATCTCCGGCGCGGTGCTTGCGCTGACCAGCTTGGATTTCCTCGGTTTGGGCGTTCCCGCGTCGCAGGCGAGTTTGGGCGAACTCTTGGCGCAGGGCAAGGACAACTTGGACGCTTGGTGGATAGGCTTGTCCACCGTCGGTACGCTGACGGTTATGCTGCTTTTGCTGGTGATGATAGGCGAGGGCTTGCGTCAGGCATTTGACGTGCGCGCTAGGGGATGATTTTCCGTATTGCGGATGAATATAAAATAGCCGATAGCTCATTTTCCTGCTATATAGATGGCTTTTCAGGCCGAGCTTGTTTTCAGGGCGAAAAACCTGTTTATGGGCGCGACCGCAAAAATATTTTACTCACTTAATTTTTGAAGAATTCCAATGAATCAAACACACAACACAAACTTCTACGAAATGCTGGCCGCTGCCTGCCGTAAAAACGGCAAAGGTACTGCGGTGTTCAACGACAAAGAAAAAACCACCTACCACGCACTCAAGCAGGAAGTCGATGCCGTAGCCGCATATCTGCAAAATATGGGCGTCAAATTCGGGGACAAAGTGGCTTTGGCGGTATCCAATTCGCCGGAATTTATCAGCGCCTATTTTGCCGTCTCCGCCATCGGCGCGGTTGCCGTACCGATGAATACGTTTTTGAAAAACAACGAATACGCGTATATTTTGAACGACTGCAAAGCGCGGTTTATGTTTGCTTCGGCAGGTTTGCAGAAAGAATTGAAGGGGCTGAAAAAACAGACCCGTGTTGAAAAAATCATTTGGATAGGCGAGGCGAAAGCGGCGGACGAAGCCGATGCGCGTTTTGAGGAAGCGCGCCGTTTTTCGGGTATGCCCGATTTAAGCCGCCAGCCGAAAATCGATGATTTAGCGCATATTATTTACACTTCCGGCACGACAGGCCATCCCAAAGGCGCATTGATCAGCTATGGCAACCTGTTCTCCAACCTTGAAGGCATCGAGCGCATCTTTAAGATTACCAAACGCGACCGCTTCGTCGTGTTCCTGCCGATGTTCCACAGCTTTACGCTGACGGCCATGGTGTTGCTGCCGATTTATATGGCGTGTTCGATTATTTTGGTGAAATCCGTTTTCCCGTTCTCCAACGTTTTGAAACAGGTTTTATTCAAACGCGCGACCGTGTTTTTGGGCGTGCCCGCGATTTACACCGCCATGAGCAAAGCGAAAATCCCTTGGTATTTCAGATGGTTCAACCGCGTCCGTCTGTTTATCAGCGGCGGCGCGCCTTTGGCGGAACAAACCATCCTTGACTTTAAAGCGAAGTTCCCGCGTGCCAAGCTTTTGGAAGGCTACGGTTTGAGCGAATGCTCGCCCGTCGTCGCCGTCAACACGCCCGAAAGGCAAAAAGCCCGCAGCGTCGGCATCGCCTTGCCCGGATTGGAGGTCAAAGCCGTCAACGACGAATTGGTCGAAGTACCGACGGGCGAAGTGGGCGAACTCATCGTCAAAGGCGGTTCGGTCATGCAGGGCTACCTGAATATGCGCGATGCCACGGACGAAGCCATCGTCAACGGCTGGTTGAAAACAGGCGATTTTGTCACGATAGACGAAGACGGCTTTATCTTTATCGTCGATCGCAAAAAAGACCTGATTATTTCCAAAGGGCAAAACGTTTATCCGCGCGAAATCGAAGAGGCGATTTACAAACTCGACGCCGTCGAAGCCGCAGCCGTCATCGGTGTGAAAGACCAATACGCCGACGAAGAAATCATCGCCTTTATCCAACTCAAAGACGGCGAAACGTTGGATGAAGCCGACGTGCGCGCCCATTTGCGCGGACATCTGGCGAATTTCAAAATCCCCAAACAGATTTACTTTAAAGACGAACTGCCGAAAAACGCCACAGGCAAAGTGTTGAAACGGGTGTTGAAAGAGCAGTTTCAGAAATAATAAGCGTTCAGACGACCTCGGTTTGCGGGTTTGAATCAGAGGTTGTCTGAAAAGCTTAGATAACACTAAGAGATACTGTAGAATTTCTTTTGTTACAATGATTAAATTTAAAGTTGATTAGATAGCAAAAATAATTATTTGAAAGAAATGTTATGAGAAAAAGTCATGTCGATAAATTGCTTAAAGCTATTCGAGAGGAATTAAATATAATAAAAAAAATGGAAGCTATTGATGAAGTTAAGTTTAAATCAATACTTGAAAATCTTAGAAGCTCACTAGAATATATAGCACAAGATATAAATTCTATGTTATCTAAACCAAAAGATAGAATATATTTTCCATATGGGAAGACTAAGGAAAATTTTGAAGAAAGTATCAATAAGAATCTATCAGGAATTCAATATGAATATCCTAAAGTTTATGATTATATAGAGAGCTTACAGTCGCATAAAAATAATGGAGATGATTGGTTAATAACAATGTGTAGTTTAACTAACCATGCTAAACATAATGGGCTTATTGAATTAGAATATAAAGGAAATAATCATGTCATTATACATGCAGAAGGAGTTCCTCTTTTTGAATTTATAAATGTTAATAATGGAGAAGTAATTTTAAAAGAAAATACATTTTTTGTTTCGAATGATGATGGAAGCGAGACAAATTTAGGTACAATGGGCGAAATTCATGTTACAGGGGCAAAAGTAAAAGGAGTAGAAGATGATGATTTCGTCAGTTTTTCTATCGTGGAAAAGAAAAAATTGGTTATAGATGGAAAGACACCTATTGAGGTAATCCCATTTTTAGAAAAATGTTTTAATAAAATCAGTCAGTTTTCTACTGATGTATATACTCAACTCAAATGAGCATGAACATCCTTGAAATTGAAAACCTAAACGCCTTTTTCCCCGGCAAGCAAGTCCTGCACGATGTCAGCCTGACCGTACAGACCGGCAGGAAACTGGCATTGGTCGGCGAGAGCGGCAGCGGTAAAACCGTGTTGGCGCAGGGCATTATGCGGCTGAATCCGCTGGTGTCGTTTAAAGGTCGTCTGAAGTTCGACGGCAACGATTTGCTGACCCAATCCGAACGCGCCCTGCAAAAGCTGCGCGGGCGGGAAATCGGTATGGTGTTTCAAGAACCGATGACCGCGCTCAACCCCGTGATGCGCGTCGGCGCGCAGATTGCCGAAGTGCTGACCCTGCATCTGGGTTTGGACAAAAAACAGGCATGGGCGAGGGCGGTCGAACTCTTGGCGGAAACCGGCATCCGCGAGCCGGAGCAGAAAGCCTTTGCCTATCCCTTCCAGCTTTCCGGCGGACAGCGGCAGCGGGCGATGATTGCGATGGCGGTCGCCGCCGAACCCAAGCTCCTGATTGCCGACGAACCGACCACCGCCTTGGATGTCGCCGTGCAGGCGCAGATTCTCGATTTGTTGGCGCGTTTGCAGCAGACGCACAACATGACCATGCTCTACATCACCCATGACCTGAACCTTGTCCGCCGCTTTGCGGACGACGTTGCCGTGATGCGCGGCGGACGCATTGTCGAAACGGGCGCAGCGGCGGAAGTGTTCGCCCGCCCGCAACACGAATATACGAAAATGCTCTTGAACGCCGGTGCCGCGCGGAAGGTCGTACCTTTGGCGGACAACCCCGCCACCGTCTTGCAAGCGGAGCAGCTTTCCGTTGCCGTCAAAGAAACGGCGGGCTGGTTCAAAAAACGCAGCAAAACCCTGCTGGAGCCGGTTTCCTTTGATTTGAAAGCGGGCGAAACGCTGGGCATCATCGGCGAAAGCGGCTGCGGCAAAACCACGCTGGCAAAAGCCGTGATGCACCTTATCGATGCGGAAGGTCGTCTGAAAATCAACGGCGAAGCTTGGACGCGCGAATCGAGGCGCGACATCCAAATGGTGTTCCAAGACCCGTTCGGCGCATTCAATCCGCGCATGAACGTCTTTAATATCGTTTCCGAAGCCCTGCGCGTCCACGAACCCGATTTGTCCCGCGCAGAAATGCGGCAGCGTGTGCAAGACGTATTGCGGCAGGTCGGTCTGCCCGAAGATGCGCTCGAACGCTATCCGCACGCCTTTTCCGGCGGACAACGCCAGCGGCTCGCCATCGCCCGTGCCATCATCGTCCGCCCGAAAATCCTCGTTTTGGACGAACCCACCAGCGCGCTCGACGTACAATGGCAGCAACAGATTCTGGAGCTGCTCGCCGATTTGCAAAAACAACACGGTCTCAGCCTCATCATCATCAGCCACGACCTCGCCGTCATCCGCGCCCTGTCGCACCGCGTGATGGTCTTGAAAGACGGCAAAATCGTTGAAGAGGGCGGCTGCGAAACTGTATTTGCCAACCCTTCCAGCGATTACACGCGCCATCTGATGAGCTTTAGGGCAGGCTGAACTGTCGGATAGGCCGTCTGAAAAACATTAGCCAATCCCGATGGCAACCTTACAAAAAAGCTATTACACTTTTGCGACACTTGAAATTTTCAGCCCCAAGCCCTATCCTGCACAACATCTGATTCAATTTGACACAAAAAGGAAAAACTCATGAGCAGCGAACTGATTATCCACACCACCGATGCAAATTTCGAACAAGACGTTTTGAAATCCGACGTACCCGTATTGCTGGACTTCTGGGCACCTTGGTGCGGCCCTTGCAAAATGATCGCTCCGATCTTGGACGACATCGCCGCCGAATTTGAAGGTCGTCTGAAAGTCGTTAAAATCAACATCGATGACAACGAAGCCACTCCCGCCAAATTCGGCGTGCGCGGTATTCCGACGCTGATGGTGTTCAAAAACGGCGAAAACGTCGCCACCAAAGTCGGCGCTTTGGCAAAAGGTCAATTGACCGCATTTGTAAACGCTTCTTTGGCTTAAGTTTCAACAACGCAAAAGGTCGTCTGAAAATGTTCAGACGACCTTTTTGTTATAATTTCCCTTTTCCCCGAACTAGAAAACAGGTACAGGCGGCAATATGGAAGTCATCCAATACCCAAATTCCCCTTTCAAACTCCACCAACCCTTCCCGCCCGCCGGCGACCAGCCTACCGCCATTGCCGGCCTGCTCGAAGGGCTTTCAGACGGCCTTGCCTATCAAACCCTGCTCGGCGTAACCGGTTCGGGCAAAACCTACACCATGGCGAACGTCATCGCCCAAAGCGGCCGCCCCGCCATCATCATGGCGCACAACAAAACCCTTGCCGCCCAGCTTTATGCCGAGATGCGCGAGTTTTTCCCCGAAAACGCCGTCGAATATTTCGTCTCCTACTACGACTATTATCAACCCGAAGCCTATGTGCCCAGCCGCGATTTGTTCATCGAAAAAGACAGCGCGATCAACGAACACATCGAGCAGATGCGCCTTTCCGCCACCAAAAACCTGATGACGCGCGACGACGTGATTATCGTCGCCACCGTGTCCGCCATTTACGGTATCGGCGACCCGACCGAATATCAACAAATGGTGTTGTCTGTCAAAGAAGGCGACACCATCGAGCAGCGCGACATCATCGCCACGCTCGTTTCCATGCAGTACGAACGCGGCGATTTGGACTTCAAACGCGGCAGCTTCCGCGTGCGCGGCGACGTGATCGACGTGTACCCCGCCGAAAGCTCCGAAAACGCCTTGCGCATCAGCCTGTTTGACGACGAAATCGACCGCCTCGATATGTTCGACCCGCTTTCAGGCAGCCTTATCCAGCGCGTCGGCCGCTACACCGTCTTCCCGTCCAGCCACTACGTTACCCCGCGCGACACCGTATTGCGCGCCTGCGAATCCATCAAAGAAGAATTGCGCAAACGCATCGAATTTTTCGCCCGCGAACAACGCCCCGTCGAGCAACAACGCATCGAACAGCGCACCCGCTTCGACCTCGAAATGCTCTACGAAATGGGCTTCTGCAAAGGCATCGAAAACTACTCCCGCCATTTCTCCGGCAAAAAAGAAGGCGAACCGCCGCCCACGCTGATGGACTACCTGCCAAGCAACGCCATCATGTTCATCGACGAAAGCCACGTTACCGTTACCCAAATCGGCGGCATGTACAAAGGCGACGCATCGCGCAAGCAAAACCTCGTCGACTACGGCTTCCGCCTGCCTTCCGCCCGCGACAACCGCCCGCTCAAATTCCACGAATTTGAAAAAGTCATGCCGCAAACCGTCTTCGTTTCCGCCACCCCCGCCAAATACGAAGAAGAACACGCCGGACAAGTGGTCGAACAAGTCGTCCGCCCCACAGGGCTGGTTGATCCCCAAATCATCATCCGCCCCGTCGCCACCCAAGTCGATGACTTAATGAGCGAAATCAACGACCGCATCCAAAAAGGCGAACGCGTGCTCGTTACCACCCTCACCAAACGCATGGCGGAGCAACTCACCGACTATTACAGCGAACTCGGCATCAAAGTGCGCTACCTGCACAGCGACATCGACACCGTAGAGCGCGTTGAAATCATTAGGGATTTGCGGCTCGGCCTGTTTGACGTACTCGTCGGCATCAACCTCTTGCGCGAAGGCCTCGACATCCCCGAAGTCTCACTCGTCGCCATCCTCGACGCCGACAAAGAAGGCTTCCTGCGCTCCCACCGCAGCCTGATTCAAACCATAGGCCGCGCCGCGCGCAATGTAAACGGCGTCGCCATCCTGTACGCCGACAAAATCACCGACTCCATGAAAGCCGCCATCGACGAAACCGAACGCCGCCGCGAAAAACAAATCAAATTCAACGAAGAACACGGCATCGTACCGCAACA
The DNA here is from genome assembly GCF_001814135.1 of Neisseria sp. HMSC067H09. Classification (NCBI taxonomy): domain Bacteria; kingdom Pseudomonadati; phylum Pseudomonadota; class Betaproteobacteria; order Neisseriales; family Neisseriaceae; genus Neisseria; species Neisseria sp. HMSC067H09. Next base: position 11,628 of record NZ_KV814910.1, read on the forward strand.
GATTAAAAAACAGGTCAAAGACATCATCGACGGCGTGTACCACGAAGAAGACGGCGGCAAAGGCCGTCTGAAAAGCAAAAACAAGGTTAAAGTCGGCGAAATTCACAATGAAGAAGATGCGATTAAAGAAATTGCCAAACTGGAAAAAGCCATGCAGCAGGCGGCTAGGGATTTGCAGTTTGAAGAGGCGGCTGTGTTGAGGGATAGGATTCGGGGGATTAAGGAGAATTTGTTGTTTGGCACAGAGTGAAATAGCTTATTTAGGCTTTGTATATTTTTGGAAATATTTGTAAAGAAGGATATTTTTAATGTCTATTAAAATAGAACGTTTTGAAAAATTTGATAACGATAATTTTATAGGTACAATATTTAAAGTGATTTTAAATGATTTATTAATTTACGAATCACCCTCAAAAAAAGCGGCAATAGAATTCACTAATCAGATAAAGACGGGCAGCTTGTATGATGCTATCTACGCAATTACTAAACGAGAATTAGGAGCCAAATACATAAAAAAATTAAAAGACAATGAAATTAGATTTCAAAAGGAAAAGGAGAACTTGAAGAATCAAATAGCCCAACAAGAAATCAATTACGAAAAATTACGTAAACAATTAGATAAATTCAAAAAATTACCTGAAAAGTTAGATGAATTAAAAAAAATTCGCGAACAATTAGATGAATTAAAAATATATCAGGAATTTGCGACATCAAATTTTGATATTAATATTAAAAGGAATTTTATTTTTGAATCATTCTCCATTGAAGTTTCTGCATTTTCAGGAATCAAAATTCAAAATTATTATAGAGAACAAGTAAGAAAAAAATATTCAGAATTCTTAACCGATGATGAATTATATGAATTTAGAAAATTGTTAGAGTATTTCTCTAAAAAAAATCTTCATTCCAGTGCTGAACTAAGTAATCTAATAGCTCATGATAATAATTTGAAAAATAAATTCCCAAATTTGACGGGCTTAATTCAGATGCAAGATAGAACTAATACATGGATGTATAACGGTGGAATCCATCCAAAGATATACAAGTTTATATGTGAAGAGCTTAAATTGGAAAATAATAGAAGCCAAGCTATCCCAACTGGATTTCGGTCATATAATGATTTGGATAGCACGCCGTAGTATGCATTCATACTAACCGCGTGCGTGGTTGCGCCACACACACTACCTGCGAATGGCAAAAACTTTAAATCCGAGGTGTAGCAAGCGTAGTCGGATACTTGTATCCGACAAAACCTTTAACATTCCCGTCGTTGCAATCCATTGCAGCAATGCCCAAAATGTCGGATTCGAGAATCCGACCTACAAAATCATTCCGAGTATAACACTATGAAATACCGTCATTTTTACCGAAATGGCGGCACTTACTTTTTTACGGTTGTAACCAGCAAGCCGTAGCCTGCATCTCCACCAACCGCATGCGTGGCTGCGCCATAAACCCCACCTACGAGTGGCACAAACTTTAAAACCGACGTTCAGCAAGCGTAGGTCGGATACTTGTATCCGACAAAACCTTTAGCATTCCCGCCATTGCAATCCATCGCAGCAATGCCCAAAATGTCGGATTCGAGAATCCGACCTACGTCTGAGGTCGTTGCAATAATAAGTTGAGGCCTTTTTGCATTCTCAGCGGAGGAGTTTTGGAGACGGCGATACGTTGAGTTAACCGTAGCGTGGGCTCTGCCCACGGGTTGTTTTTGTAAAGCTGAGGTCGTCTGAAAGCCTGCGTACAGGTTTCAGACGACTTTTCATATTTTCGCGGGCATAGCCCACGCTACAAATTGAAAATTGCTGGAAATATCGTTCTTTTCGATTGTGTTTCCATTGATGTAGCGCAGCAAGCCATAGCCTGCATCTTCAAAATCGTGTACGTGGCTGAGCCACAAGCTACCTGCGGGCGGCGCAAACTTTAAAACAGATGGGTATTGTGTGTGCGGTATACATGCACGTGGCCATCTAAATTGGTGGTTTGCTGTTTGGAATTTTCAGGCGGCCTTTGAGGTCGTCTGAAAGCAAATTGCAGATTGGAAGGCATAAATAAAAAACGGATTCTGAGTAGTCGGAATCCGTTTTCGCTATAAGATGTCTCGTATTATTTAGCTTCTTCTTTAGCTGCCGCAGCCTCATCTTTGGCTTCTTCCGCAGTGTCTTTCGCTTCTTCCGCAGTGTCTTTCGCTTCTTCAGCAGCTTCTTTTGCTTCTTCGGCTTTATCTTCAGGAGAAGCGGCAGGGGCATCGCCTTTCAATCCATCCAAAGCTGCTTTACAGGTAGCGTCTCTTTGGTCGGCAGGCATATCTTTTAAGGCTGCTTTAGTTTGCTCAAATGATTTTTGCATCAGGTCTTTTGTGCCTGCATCAACACCTTTAGTAATGTCGGCAAAGGCTTTTTCGTATTCGTCGCAAACAGCAGAAGAAGAGCTGCCGCCACATGCGGACAAAGACAGTGCGGTTAGCAGAGTTGCCAATAAAGCTGATGTTTTCATGAGTCTCTCTTTTGAATTTTGGTTAAAAGAAACGATATATTAAATCATTTCGATAATGTGTCAAGTATGGTTATTCTATTTCTTTGTTTAAAATCATGTAATTAAGTATATTCATGGCATATTGAAGTATGAGGTTTAGTTAATAAATTTCGTTATTAAATAGTGTTTATTAATTGAATTTATAAGAAAAAAATTGAAATTATTTAAATGGCAACCGAGTTTCGTTTGTACTTTAGAGAAATTATCATTTTTCTTGTTCAATGACAAAAGGTCGTCTGAAAACCTAAAACATGGTTTTCAGACGACCTTTTTATTTTAAGGCGTTTTATCCGTCCGTTTTCAGCATCCGCAAGAAGTTTCGTCCGATGCCTGGAGGCTCAAGGCTTTGCGTTTTTTGGCTTTTTCATAGCGGCAGCGTTGGCGTTCGGTGGTGATTTCCAACGGCGGGACGGGAACGGGTTTGCCGTCTTCAACCGCAACCATGGTGAAGTAGCAACTATTGGTATGGCGCACTTCGCCGGTGCGGATGTTTTGCGCTTCGACACGGATGCCGATTTCCATAGAAGTTCGGCCTGTGTAGTTGACGCTGGCGTAGAAAGTTACCAAGTCGCCGACGTGTATCGGCTCTTTAAACAAGACTTTATCGACAGACAGGGTAACGCAATAATTACCGCTGTAACGGCTGGCGCAGGAATAAGCGACTTGGTCGAGCAGGCGCAAAAGTTCGCCGCCGTGGACGTTGCCGCTGAAATTGGCGGTGTCCGGCATCATCAGTTCGGACATGATGAGTTCGTGTGAAGGGAGTTGGCGGGTTTGGTCCATGGTGTTCCTCTTTTAAAAATGAATGTTTGTGTTAGACGGGCGGCCGTTCAGTGGTTGGGATGGTTTTCAGACGACCTTGCCGATTGTATTTAATATATGAATATACGGAAATTGGATTTTTTTATGGGTTTATAACCATTTTCTGCGCGAGAAGAAAATCAGCAGCCCGACGATGATGCACAGCATCAAACCTAAAACGATAAAATAGCCGTAATGCCAATGCAACTCGGGCATGTTGTCGAAGTTCATGCCGTAGATGCCGGTAATGACGGTCAGCGGCATGAAGATGATGGTGATGACGGTCAGGACGCGCATCTGCTGGTTCATGCGGTTGGATTGGAAGGAAAGGTAGATGTCCATCATGCTCAACACCATGTCGCGCGAGGCGTCAAGCGATTCGAGAAGCTGCATGTTGTGGTCGTAAACGTCGCGCAGATAGACGGTGGACTCGCCTTTGAAAATGGTGAAATCGACACGCACGGCAAGTTGATAGAACACGTCGCGTAAAGGCAAGAGCGTGCGGCGAAGGCGGACGGCATCGCGCTTGAGACGGTGGATTTTGCCGAGGATGTCGCTGTTTTCATCTTTAAACAGGGATTTGTCTATGGCTTCGACGCGGTTGTTGTACTCTTCCAAAACGATGAAATAGTCGTCCACGATGCGGTCGAGCAGGCAATAGGCGAGGAAGGCGGTATTTTTGCCAAGGATGCCGCGCGGGTTTTCGCTCATTTGGCGGCGCAACTGGCTGAACAGCCCCAGCGGTTTTTGCTGGAACGACAACACGAAATCCTTGCCGATAATCAGATAAACTTGGTCGGAATTCAGTTTGCCGGCGGCGGTGTAGTGGTAAACCTGCGCGGCGATAAACAGATAATTGTCGTAGTCTTCGATTTTGGGGCGTTGTTTACGGCTGAGGATGTCTTCGATGACCAGCTCGTGGATGCCGTAAGGCTCCAGCGTGTGTTTGAGCAGCGTGGCGTCGTTGATGCCGACAAAATGTAGCCAGTTGGTCTGCCCCGCTTGCGGGCGGGCGATGTCGGGCAGTTTTTTACCCGCGAGATAATCGTGTTGGGCAAACGTATCGGCGGAATAAAGCGTCTGATGGATGGCGGAACGCGGCGCGTTGTCGGTATTGCTGCGCGGGACGGTTTGGTCTTGCGGGATTTCTGCGGGTATTGTCTCGGGAGCGGGTGGTGTGTTCGTCATGATTGAAAAGGTATGTCTGAAGGTCGTCTGAAAACGGAATGTTTTTTCAGACGACCTTGGTTTTAAATTATTAGCATTGTAACAGAGTAGGGCAGACACCGAGGTCGCCTGAAAAGTGAAAGGCGGCGCATATTCAAAGTATGTTGTTTCGGGTATAGTGTCGTCTGTTGGTACACGGTTGTTTCCTTTGCGGGAAAAATTTTTGGAGCTGTAAGAATGTTTAAACGTCCTGAAGAAATCATTGTTTTGGTGCTGGCTGTTTTATGGGTGGTCTTGACGTATTTTTTGGCCGCATATTGCGGGGCGGATGCTTATACGGTGATATTGATCACGGGGCTGACTTTGGTTTGGGCGGCGGTATGTTTCCGCTTTTGGCAGAAAGGCTGGGAACACAATATTTGGCCTGTTTTTTTGGGATGCCTTGTCGTTTGCTGGTGGCCGATGTTGGATTGGCTCGCCGTCAAAGATATTGTTGTGCCGAATTCTGAGACGGGTGCGATTGTAGTTGCGAAACCTTGGTACGCAGGCTGGATTTTCAAGTCTTTTCTGGCTTTGCTGCCTGTCGTTGCCGGATATGCATTTAAATGGAAAAAATTGCGTAATGTCCAATAATTCGGTTGGTCAAGCATCAAATCAATCTGTCAAAACGCCGTTTGCCGAAACGGCGTTTTTTATTTCCGTACGACTTGATTTTAGAGTGATTGCCCTTAACTACAAATCCAATAAAAATTTTGGATATGATTAATCAAAGGAATAACATGGCAGAAAAAAATTATTATGAAATATTGGGCGTCGCTAAAGATGCGGATGAAGCCGCTATTAAAAAAGCCTACCGTAAGCTGGTGCGCAAATACCATCCTGATGTGAGCAAAGAGCCGGATGCCGTTGAGCGTACGGCGGAAATCAACCGTGCTTACGAGACGCTTTCCGACAAGGAGAAACGTGCCGAGTATGATGAAATGTTGGCAAACCCTTATGGCCGCAACGCAGGGGGCAATCCGTTCGGACAAGGTGGAAACCCGTTCGGCAACGGTTTCGACGGCGGAGGTTTCCGTTATGAGTATCGGGAAGGGGAACCGTTCGGCGCGGGCGACTTTAATTTTGAAGACTTGTTTTCATCGTTCCGCCACGCCGGCTCCCGACCCGAGCAGCCGCGCGGCCCTGTCAAGGGAGAAGACCAACACGCCGAATTGAGCATTGATATTTACGCAGCCTATACCGGTGCGGAACGCAGTCTGACTTTGAATGTGCCGACTTTGGACGAATATGGCCGTATGGCTTATCAAAGCAAAACCCTCAACGTCAAAATTCCCAAAGGCATCGCCGAAGGCCAGCAAATTCGTCTGGCAGGGCAGGGGCTGCCGGGCAGCAACGGCGGGGCGAACGGGGATTTGTACTTGAAAATCAAGTTCCACGACCGGCCGGACTTGTACGTCAAAAACAGAAAAGACGTATATCAGACGATAGACGTCAAACCGTGGGAGGCGGTATTGGGCGGCAAAATCATCGTTCCTACCGCATCCGGCCGCTTACAGGTCAATCTGCCTGCCAACACTCAGAGCGGCAAAACCATCCGCCTTAAAGGCAAGGGCATTCCGGCGAAAGAGGCGGGAGACCTATACTTGAATATCCGCATCAATGTCCCTGTTGCAGAAAGTGAAGCCGACCGTGCCGCATGGGAGAAACTGGCAGAACATTTCGCTGCGAAACACGCATGAAAGAAAGGATAAACCATGACGCAATCCACCGACATCACATTGACTTTTGAAGAAATCATTGCTGTCAGCCATTGCCGCCGCGATTGGCTGTTGGAACTCATCGAGGAAGACATCATCAGCATAGGCGGCAAGCCCGAACAAACTACGTTCAGCGGTTTCCACCTTGCACGTATCCGCCGCGCACAGCGTTTGAGCCGTGATTTTGAAGCCGGCATCCCGGCGTTGGGCTTGATTATGCGGCTTTTGGACGAAGTGGAAGAGTTGAGAAAAGCGCAGCGGCCGTCGGTGTTGCTGGAAGAGGAAGGACAATAAGGGCATTGTTATGTGTGAAGAAAGGTCGTCTGAAAACGAAACAGGTTTTCAGACGACCTTTTAAGTATATATGGTCAGATAACAAGGGTTTGGGACAAATCGAAATATAGCTTGGGCTTTATCTGAAAACTCCCAATACAATCAGCATCGACGTTGTACCGTCTGTTTATTTGCCGGATTTGCTGGATTCCCGCCTATGTCGGCATTGCGGTTTTATATTTACTTTTTCCCATATTTTTTGTACAACTTGGGTTTAACCTTATTTAAAGAGGTCGTCTGAAATGCCTGTCATGCTGATTGTCCGTCCGTCCGCGCGCGCGGGAGATGATGTGCGCACCTGTTCGCAGGCAGGGTGGCGCGCGCGGGTGTTGAGTCCGGTTGAAATCGAGCTGGACGAAGCAGCATTGCGCGGTTTGAAAGAACAGTTTTCCCGCGCGGATGCGGTGTTTTGGGTCAGTCCGACGGCGGTTGAAACCGCTGCGCCGTATGTGGATTTTTCAGACGACCTAAAGGTTCAGGTGGCGGTCGGGCAGGCAAGCGGTCGGGCTTTGCAACGCTGCGGCGCGAAAAATGTGTCTGTGCCGCAAGAAGGCAACGACAGCGAGGCAGTGTTGCGGCTGCCGGTTTGGGATACGCTGCCGCAAGGCGCACGCATATTGATTGTGCGCGGACGCGGCGGGCGCGATTTTTTGGCGGAGTCGTTAAAGAAAAAAGGCTTTGCAGTGGAAATCGCGGAAGCGTATTTCAGACGACCTAATGAATTGAATTGGCAGGATTTTGATGCCGAATCCATTGATGCCGCCTTTATCGCTTCGGGCGAACTGGTACGCGGGCTGTTTGCGCAGGTTCCGCCGCAATTTTCCCGATTCTTCGAATCCTTGTTATACTTCACCCATCATCCGCGCATAGCCGACGCGCTTCGCGAGGCGGGTGCGCGCCACATACGGGTCGTCGCTTCTCTGAAAGCGGCACTTTCATCATTTCCTAAGGAGCAAACCGATGAGCCGGTCTGAAGACAATCCATCCGAAGCAAACGAAGCCGGTCGGCCGATTATCGTCGACAGTCAGGGCAACGCGGGGTCGTCTGAAACAGCGGCTCCGAAAAAGGCCAAGCAGCCTAAAACCTCCGAATACGCAGGAACACACATGTCTGAATCTAAAAATCTTCCCCAAAACCAACCCGCCCCCGTCATCATCAAACAATCCGGCGGCAGAGGGCTGGCAGTAGGCGCGCTGGTGCTGGCGCTGCTGGGTTTGGGCGCAAGCGGCTTTTTGTTTGTGCAAGGACAAAACGTCTTGAAAAACCAAGAGCTTTCGTTTAACCAAAAGCTCGATAAAGCCGCCCTGGGTGAATCTGAAAACGCTTTACTTCTGAAAGACCATTTAAACCGCCAAACCGCCATCCAAGCCGAATTGGAGCGCTTGGGCAAAGCCCAAATGGCAAACAGCGAACAAATCCTGTTGACGCAAAAAGCGTATCAGGAGCTGACCAAAGGGCGCGTCAACTGGCTGGTTGACGAAGCGGAAACCATGTTGAACCTCGCCTCGCAGCAACTGCTGCTGTCGGGCAACGTACAAGGCGCGGCGGCAGTGTTGGAACACATCGACAGCCGCCTGAGCCGTTTCGACCAGCCTGAGCTGCTGCCCATCAAACAAGCCGTCAGCCATGATTTGGCGGCATTGAAAAACCGTCCTTATGTCGATATTTCCGGCACGGCGTTGCGCCTTGATCGTTTGGAAACCGCCGTTTCCGGCCTGCCGCTGGTGTTGGACGGCGTATTACAGCCGGGCGAGCAGGCGCAAAGCAACGGCGCATCTTCAGGCTCTTGGTGGCAAAACGCTTGGGACAAATCTTTGGTTGCGTTGAAAGGACTGGTGGAAGTCCGCCGACTCGACAATAAAGACGCGATGCTGCTGTCGCCCGAACAGGCGTATTTCGTCCGTGAAAACCTGCGCCTGCGCCTTTTGGACGCGCGTACTGCGTTGTTGCAGCACAACGGCGAAGTTTATCAAAGCGATTTGAACTACGTTGAAGCGGCGGTCAGACAATACTTTGATGGCAAATCACCCGCAACACAGGCATGGCTGAAAGAGTTGTCCGAATTGAAAGCGCTGGATGTGCGCATGATTTCAGACGACAGCTTGAAAGCCAGCCTCAGCGCAATCCGTGCCTATCAAGACGGTACGCGCACTCCGGTCGCGCTGCCCGAACCCGTAACGACCGCCGCGTCCGCGCCCCTGCCCTCCGCCGCGTCCGAAGCCGCCGCTCCTCAAGCTGCCTCGCAGGTAAATGAAACTGCTTCCGCACCGAAAACCGCACCGGCTCCAAGGGCTCCCCATCCTGCCAAAGCAAGACCCGCCCCTGCCGCCCAAACAGACGCGAAGCCTTTAGAAGCTCCGGCGCTGCCTTCCGAGGCGAAACCGCAAAACATTTCCAAGCCGGAAAAGAAAGCGGTTCCTGAGAAACAAAGCCGCCCTGCCGCCGATGCTGAGACTAAAGGAGGCCGTGCATGAAAGCCGTCGTCTGGATTGTCGTTTTATTCGCTGCCGCAGTCGGTATCGTCCTAACTTCCGGTATTTACACGGGTAATGTCTATATCGTCGTCGGACAGGTCATGATGCGGGTCAACCTGCACGCCTTTATCTTAGGGCTGGTCCTGTTTGTCGTTACCCTGTATTTCCTAATCAAATTCATCGTCGGCCTGATGAACATCCCCGCCCGTATGCAGCGTTTCGGTACGGCGCGCAAAGGCCGTCAGGCAGCCGTCGCTTTGAACAGCGCAGGTTTGGCGTTTTTTGAAGGCCGCTTTGAAAAAGCGGAGCAGGAAGCCGCCAAAGTATTGGAAAACAAAGAAGCCGGCGACAACCGCAATCTCGCGTTGATGCTGGGCGCGCACGCCGCCGACCAAATGGAAAACTTCGAACTGCGCGACCACTACCTGAAAGACATTGAAAAACTGCCGAACAAACAGCAGCTTTCCCGCTATCTGTTGTTGGCAGAGTCCGCACTCGGCCGCCGCGATTATCCGACTGCCCTGGAAAATCTGAACGCTGCCGCGCGCATCCATCCCAACCTGTCCCGCCTCGCCCGCCTGCAACTGCGTTATGCCTTTGACCACGGCGATGCAGAAGACGTGTTGGCGAAATCCGAAAAATTGATGAAAGTCGGCGCGATTAACGATTTTGAAGCGGAACAATACCAAAGCTGGGCATACCGCCGCCTGTTGGCTGAAGCATCAGACGCAGCCGGTCTGAAAACCTGTCTGAAGCGCATTCCCGAAGCACTCAAAGCGGACGAATTGTGTGTCGCCATTGCCGAAAAATACGAGCGTCTCGGACTCTATACCGAAGCCGTCAAATGGGTGCGCCAATACTACCCGCAAAACCGCCGCCCCGAACTTTTGGAAGCCTTCGTCGAAAGCGTCCGCTTCTTCAACGAACGCGGCCAGCAAAAAGCCATCGACCTTGCCGATTCTTGGCTGAAAGACAAACCCGACGACGCACCGCTCTTGATGTACCTCGGACAGCTTGCCTACGGCCGCAGCCTGTGGGGCAAGGCACAAAGTTACCTCGAAGCCAGCATCGCCCTGCAACCGAGCATTGCCGCCCGCCTCATGCTGGCGCGCGTACTCGATGAAACCGGACAGCCGCAAAAAGCTCAGGAACAGCGGAAATTGGTTTTGGAAGCCGTCTCCGATGACGAACGCCACGCGGCGTTGGAGCAGCATAGCTGAGTTTGGGAAATATCTTTATCTATCCTCCCTTTTCAGACGACCTTTCATTGCGGAAACCGCCGCAAAGGTCGTCTGAAAACCGTTTTCCTTCCCTGTTTTACAAACAAACCGAAAGCCCCACATGACCTCTTTGAAAAACGACACCTTCCTCCGCGCCCTGCTCAAACAGCCCGTCGAATACACGCCGATTTGGATGATGCGTCAGGCGGGGCGTTATCTGCCCGAATACAAAGCCACACGCGCGAAAGCGGGCAGCTTCCTCGATTTGTGTAAAAACACCGAATTGGCAACGGAAGTTACCATCCAGCCCTTAGACCGCTTCGATTTGGATGCGGCGATTTTGTTCTCCGACATCCTGACCGTTCCCGACGCGATGGGCTTGGGACTGTATTTTGCCGAAGGCGAAGGCCCGAAATTCGAACGCGCCTTGCAACACGAAGCCGACATCGCCAAGCTGCAAGTTCCCGATATGGAAAAACTGCGATACGTCTTTGACGCCGTCGGCTCCATCCGCAAAGCATTGGACGGCCGCGTACCGCTTATCGGTTTCTCCGGCAGCCCGTTCACGCTCGCCTGCTACATGGTCGAAGGCGGCAGCAGCAAAGAATTCCGCACCATCAAAACCATGATGTACGCGCGTCCCGATTTGCTGCACAAAATCCTCGACACCAACGCCCAAGCCGTTACCGCCTACCTCAACGCCCAAATCGACGCGGGCGCGCAGGCCGTGCAGATTTTCGACACTTGGGGCGGCGTCCTGAGCGATGCGGCGTTTAAAGAGTTCAGCCTTAAATACATCCGCCAAATCGTTGCCGGATTGAAACGCGAAAGCGAAGGCAGACGCGTTCCCGTTATCGTATTTGCCAAAGGCGGCGGGCTGTGGCTGGAGGGCATGGCGGAAATCGGCGCAGACGCATTGGGTTTGGACTGGACGTGCAACATCGGCGAAGCACGCCGCCGCGTCGGCAACCAAGTCGCCCTGCAAGGCAACTTCGACCCGTTTGCCCTCTTTGGCACACCCGAATCCATCCGCACCGAAGTCGCGCACATCCTAGCCGACTACGGAAACGGCAGCGGCCATGTCTTCAACCTCGGACACGGCATCAACCAACACGCCGACCCCGAACACGCCAAAATCTTAGTCGATACCGTACACGAACTGTCGCGCCAATATCACGCCTGATTGAGCGTGTAACGTAAAAGGTCGTCTGAAAAATCGCTATACTCGTTTTTCAGACGACCTTTGTATATACTCATCATCTGAACCTTACCGCCTCAAACCAGTCAGACTCAAAAATATAGTGGATTAACTATAAACCAGTACGGCGTTGCCTCGCCTTAGCTCAAAGAGAACGATTCTCTAAGGTGCTGAGGCACCAAGTGAATCGGTTCCGTACTATATGTACTGTCTGCGGCCTCGTTGCCTTGTCCTGATTTAGTTAATCCACTATACATCCGCTCCCGCCATTCCTCCACCGCCTATCGAACATGACTTTTCTAAAAGACATCACCTGGACAGAAATCTTCATTTTCGCCCACACCTGCGCCGCACTCGGCTGCGTCTTGCGCGTGTTGTACAAACAAAAAAACATCGGCTCCACGTTTGCCTGGCTGATTATCCTCTTCCTTTTCCCCGTCTTCGGCACCATCGCCTACCTGCTTATCGGCGAGCCGCGGCTCGGCACGGCGCGGGCAAAGCGCACGGGCGAGATGAACCGCTTCTATCAAAGTTTCGCCGAAACCTACCTCTCCGACATCTACCTCGGCGTCGGCGAAAACGTCAAATCCCGTTATCACGGCATCAGCAAAGTCGCTGCGAGCGGAACGGGACTCGGCGCGACGCGCAACAACGCCATGACGCTGCTGTCCACCACCGATGAAATCATCGACACCATGCTTGCCGACATCCGCGCCGCCCGCCATTCCTGCATGCTCGCCTTCTACATCATCGAACCCGAAGGCAGGATAGAAGAACTGTTAAACGAACTCCTCGCCGCCGCCGACAGAGGTTTGGATTGCGCCATCCTCGCCGACGCCGTCGGCAGCAGCCGCTTTTTCGACAGCGGCTGGGTAGAAACCCTGCGCGAAGCCGGCATAGAAGTCCACGCCTCCTTGCCCGTCGGCGTCTGGCGCACCTTCTTCACCCGCACCGACCTGCGCAACCACCGCAAAATCCTCGTCATCGACAGCAAAATCGGCTACACCGGCAGCTTCAACCTCGCCGATCCCCGCTTCTTCAAAAAAGATTCAGGCGTCGGCGAATGGGTGGACGTCATGATGCGCTGCACCGGCCCGCTGGTACTCGAACTCTCCGCCGTCTTCTTTGCCGACCTCGCCGTCGAAACCGACGAAAACCTCGAAAGCGTGCAGCAATATCTGACGCAGGCGCAAGAGCGCATTCCCGAAATCCTTCCCGAAAAAATGCAGCAGGGCGACATCGTCGCCCAAGTCATCCCCTCCGCGCCCGAACAGGGCAGCCACGTCATTTACGAAACCATCATCAGCGCGATTTACGCCGCCACCAAACAAATCACCATCACCACTCCCTATTTCGTCCCCGACGAACCCCTCCTGATGGCATTGACCATCGCCGCCAAACGCGGCGTCAAAGTTACCCTGATCCTGCCCGCCAAAGTCGATTCCCTCATGGTGCGCTACGCCTCCCGCGCCTACTACCCCATGCTGCTCGACGCAGGCGTCAAAATCGCCATGTTCGAAGGCGGACTGCTACACGCCAAAACCATGACCATAGACGAAGACTACGCCCTCTTCGGCACGGTCAACATGGACATGCGCAGCTTCTTCCTCAACCTCGAAATCAGCCTCGCCATCTACGACCGCGACATCACCAAACAAATCTGCAACCTCCAACGCGACTACCTCAAAAACAGCAGCTACATCACCGTCAAAGCATGGCAGCAACGCTCCAAATTCCGCGGGCTGATTGAAAATACCGTCCGCTTAGTCAGTCCGCTTTTGTAGCAGATGAAAATGGACTCGTACCGTCATTTTCCGCAGGAATTCCAATAATAAAGGTCGTCTGAAAACCAGCTTTCAGACGACCTTTATCAAATACAACTCTACCGCTAAAACTCAAAACTGCTTTCAAATATCCGTGCCTGTCCGCTGATAGGATCGGTAAACTCAATTCTTTTTGCCAAAAGTTTCAAAGGTTTCCCATAATCCTCATCACCCGCCGCAGACGGAACGGGATAAAGTGCATCGTTCATCAGCGGCATGCCCAGGCTCATCATATGCACGCGCAGTTGGTGTTTTTTTCCCGTATGCGGCGTAAGGCGGTAGAGGCTGAACGCGCCACGGTTTTCGATAAGCTCGATCATCGTATGCGCGTTCGGCTCACCTTCTACTTCAAGTGTCGTAAAAAATTTTTCTCCGCGCACCATGCGTGAAGAAACATTCAGCGGATAAGCCAAATCCGTCCGCGTAGGCGCGATTGCCTGATAAGTTTTGCAGACAGTTTTATTTTGGAACATGGTTTGATAATCGCGGCGCGTGGCAGGATTGTGCGACAGCAGCATGACCCCTGCCGTATCCTTATCCAAGCGGTGAATCGGCGTAATGTCCGCTACATTCAAATGCTGCAATTGCGGCCGCAGGCGCAGCCGGGTCAGCAGCGTTTCACGCAAAAAACGCCCGCTGGGGATGACGGGCAGAAAATGCGGTTTATCAACCACGATAAGATGTTCATCGACAAACAGAATCTTCTCTTCAAACGGAATCCGCGGTTCGCTGTCCCTGCTGGTTTCACGGTAATAAAACATCGTCTTGCCCGCTTCAAACACCGTATGCTCGTTAAACGGCGTCCCGTCCTCACCTACCACAAAGCCGCTGTTCAGCCGCCTGCGCCAATTTTCTTCACCGACAAAAGGAAAGCGCGTGCAGAGAAAATGCAGGAGCGGCAGACCGTAGAACTCTTTTTCATGCGGCAGCACCAAATAGCTGGGCTTTACACCGTTTAAAAGGGGGAGGGGGTTAGAAGGTTTTTTCATGTGGCGGATTGTACTCGGTTTCGGGAAGTTTTTCAGATGGTATTTCGGATTAAGGAAGTGCGGCAGGTCGTCATTTATGTGTCTGATGTTTATATGATTTATCGAACATAAGCACCTGTATAATGTGGAAAATTGCCGTTTGTATGTCAGTAAGTCCGCCTATACATAACTTTCGCTATAATTAAGGTCGTCTGAAAACTGAACTGGCCCCCAA
>NZ_KV814911.1:0-18702 GCF_001814135.1 Neisseria sp. HMSC067H09
TTACGTGCGGTTTGCTACGTTCAAATTTTTCCTTTGCCATGGCAAATTTCCTATCTTTAAAATACTGAGAAAATGGTATTTGGTGCCCATGGGCAGATTTGAACTGCCGGCCTCTCCCTTACCAAGGGAGTGCTCTACCCCTGAGCTACATGGGCCAATAGACTATTGGAGCGGGTGAAGGGAATCGAACCCTCACCGTAAGCTTGGAAGGCTTCTGCTCTACCATTGAGCTACACCCGCAGACTTACTGCATCAATGCTCCAACACATTGGAATTTGGTGGTGGGAGAAGGATTCGAACCTTCGAAGCTCTCGCAACAGATTTACAGTCTGCCCCCTTTGACCGCTCGGGAATCCCACCAAAAGAGAACGCAAGTTTATTCGTGACTCAGATTTTCGTCAAGTTCTTTTTTAATTTTGTTTTCTTAAAATCACTCAATTTATTGCTTTAAAAAAGAATTTATTTGAACTGAATGATTTTTTCGTATTTTGCCATCAGCTCTTCGTGCGTTTCCGGATGCTCTTCATCAATCAGGATGCAGTCCACGGGGCATACCTGCTGACATTGCGGCTCATCGTAGTGGCCTACGCACTGCGTACACAAATTAGGGTTGATTTCGTAAATTTCCTCGCCTTGCGAGATGGCGTCATTGGGGCACTCCGGCTCGCAAACGTCACAGTTAATGCACTCATCTGTAATAAAGAGCGACATTTCTTTTCCTTTTTCATTTAAATTATCAAAACCGATTGGGCGCGGATTATAGCACAAACGCGTCAAAAACAATCCGTTTAGGCGAATGTTTACACCCTGGTAATGATTCTCAAATCTCTTACTATTCAGCCACTTGGACAAACTGCAAGAGCACAAAACCGCTCTTACCCGCCCGTCCTTCGCGATAAGGCTCCAGCCACTCGGGGAAATCGGGCAGCTTCCCTGCTTCAATATAGACCATTGCCCCGTTTTTCAAGCTGTTTTTCAAAGAAGCAAACAAATTTTCCCAATCCTGCCACGCAAACGGCGGATCCAAAAAGACCACATCAAACTTTTCAGACGACCTCTGCAGATACGCAAGGCCATCGGTATTGAGGATTTCCAGTTTATCCAAACCCAATGCTCTGGCGTTTTGCCGCAGCATATCGGCAGTTTTGCGATTATTATCTGCCAGCACTACCCTCTTCGCGTTACGGGACGCGGCCTCAAATCCCAACGCGCCGCTTCCGGCAAACAAATCCAACGCATTCAGACCGGTCAAATCCTGACCCAGCCAATTAAAAAGTTTTTCGCGGACACTGTCAGGCGTCGGCCGCAGACCGTCCGCATCTGCAAAAACCAGTTTCCGTCCCCTGCATTGCCCGCCGATAATGCGGACTTGATTTGAATGTTTGCTGTGTTTGCCCATGATTAAAACGAATCGTCCGACAGTTTCAGACGACCTCTAAAGAATGACAAAGCAGCCATTATACCGCAGCGTTTTTTTCATTTAAGGCCGCATGAAAACAAATCGGCGCATCGTGAAATTTTATTTTTTATGATGCTAAACTTACAAAATTTTATAAATCATAAAATATTTTCTCAAATAAAAAGGTTGCTTACGTCCGCCATTAGAACTTTCCCACCGCTTTTTCAGTCTATTGACCATAATACTTAAATGAAAATATGGATGGCTGACAATGCCGCTTTGGAAAATTTTTTTGGGTGTTTATATCGGCGGCGTGATTGCCTTCACCGCCCACGCCCATTTCTTTGACGAATATTACCGCCACTTGGGATTGATTCCGAACTTGGGACGCGGTCTGCTTTGGTTCGTCTTTTGCCTGCCCTTGATCGGCAAAACCGTTGCTCTGATAGTCAGTTTATTCTTTCTTGCCACACTGGTTTTTGCAAGGCGTTAAATCCTTTCTTAATAAGACTGAAAAGGTCGTCTGAAAATTTTTCAGACGACCTTTTCAGTTTGAGTTTGACGACATGAAATACTGAACTATGTTTCACCATGTAAAGTGCATTTTAAACTTAAACTAGATAAATTACATTTACTTATTTATAATGAGTATCTCTCTGTGAAATATTTATATAAGGTTATTATCATGTCAGACCTGAATCTCAGTAACAGTATATTCCAAGGTTACAACGACAAACATGGTTTAATGATTTGTGGGTATGAATGGGGTTGGAGTAAAGCCGATGAGGCTGCTTATGTAGCAGGTGAATACAAACTCCCTGAAAACAAAATCGACCATACATTTGCCAATAAATCCCTCTATTTCGGAGAGCAGGCAAAAAAGTGGCGTTACGACAATACGATAAAAAATTGGTTTGAAATGTGGGGACACCCCTTAGACGAAAATGGATTGGGCGGTGCATTTGAAAAATCCCTGGTTCAAACCAACTGGGCAGCCACTCAGGGCAACAAAATCGACAATCCAAACAAATTTCTCCAGCCTGAACACGTCGATAATTTTCTCTACCACATTGAGAAACTACGCCCTAAATTGATTCTCTTCATGGGAAGCAATCTGACAAATTATCTTAATCGCGCAAATGTATTGCCGCGCTTCGAGCAGCTTGTCGGAAAACAAACTCAACCGCTACGAGTAGTACAAAAAGATTTTAGCGGTACACGTTTCAAAATCAGATTCCAATCGTTTGAAAATTGCGAAGTCGTCTGTCTGCCTCATCCTAGCGCCAGTCGCGGTCTATCTTACGATTACATAGCCTTATTTGAACCAGAAATGAACCGTATTTTATCGGACTTTAAAACGACACGCGGATTCAAATAAACCAATCACAGAAAAGCAAAGGTCGTCTGAAAATTTTTCAGACGACCTTTTCTCTTTAAACCAACCTAATCTCACTCTTTCGGTGCAGGCGGTTCAATCTGTTCTTTCCAGCCGCATTCTTTTTGCGGACAAACTTTTTCCACGCCCCAGCGTTTGGTGGTTTTGATGGTCAAGACCGGCCAATGGCAGTTCGGGCATTCTTCGGCGACGGGCGGGTTCCAAGTGGCGTAGTTGCAGTCAGGATAGGTGCTGCAACTGTAAAACAGTTTGCCGTAGCGGGATTTGCGCTCGACGAGGTTGCCTTTTTTGCATTGCGGGCATTGGACGCCGGTATCTTTCGGTTTTTCCAGCGGCTCGACGTGCTTGCATTTGGGGTAGTTGGCGCAACCGATGAATTTGCTGCCGGTGCGGCTGTATTTGTACACCAGCCGTCCGCCGCATTTTGGGCATTCGCGCCCGTCGAGTTCGGCTTGCTCGGCTTCGGCTTTGGCGATGCGCTCAGCGGCTTCTTCGGCGGTTTCATTAACGTTGCGCGTGTAGCTGCACTCGGGATAGCCGGCACAGGCGACGAAGCGGCCCATTTTGCCGAACTTGATTTGCAGTTTGTGTTCGCCGCATTTCGGGCAGGTTTCGTCGAGTTCCTGCGTGGTGAATTTGGCGCGTTCGATGCCTTCTTTTTCTTCCACTTGTTTGATGAACGGCTTCCAGAATTTGTCCATCACGGGAATCCAGCGGCGTTTGCCGTCGGCGATTTCGTCGAGCTGGTCTTCGAGTTTGGCGGTGAAGTGGTAGTCGACGTATTGGGCGAAGTGTTCGGTCAGGAATTTGTTGACGATGTCGCCCGTGTCGGTGGGCATGAAGCGTTTTTGCTCAAGGGTAACGTATTCGCGGTCTTTGAGCGTGGAGATGATGCTGGCGTAGGTCGAGGGGCGGCCGATGCCGTATTCTTCGAGGGCTTTAACCAATGTAGCTTCGTTGTAGCGCGGCGGCGGGGTGGTGAAGTGTTGCTCGCCGTAGAGTTTGTCCACGGGCAATTTGTCGCCCTCACTCATTTCGGGCAGTTTTTTGCTGTCTTCGCCTTCTTCATCGTCGCTGCTTTCTTCGTAAACGCTGAGGAAGCCTGCGAAGGTTTGCACTTGTCCGGTTACGCGGAATACGCCTTTGCCAACGGTAATATCGACGGTGGTTTGGTCGAATTTGGCGGGCGTCATCTGACAGGCGACGGTACGCTGCCAAATCATTTGATAGAGTTTGAACTGGTCTGCGCTCAGGAAGGGTTTGACGCTTTCGGGCGTGCGGTACACGGAAGTCGGACGTATCGCCTCGTGGGCTTCTTGGGCGTTTTTGGATTTGGTTTTGTATTGTTTGGCGGCACTCGGCAGATATTCTTTGCCGATTTTGTTTTCGATGTAATGGCGGATTTCGGTTAACGCTTCATCGGCTAAATTCACGCTGTCGGTACGCATATAGGTAATCAGACCGATGGCGCCCTGCCCTACGTCTATACCTTCGTAAAGCTGCTGGGCGGTACGCATGGTGCGGTCGGTAGTGAAACCGAGTTTGCGCACGGCATCCTGCTGCATGGTGGATGTGGTGAACGGCGCGGCTGGGTTGCGGCTGCGCTTTTTCTTTTCGATGGCGGTAACGACGGCCTCTTTGCCTTCGAGTTCTTTCAACACGTCGGCTTGCGCGGCTTCGTTCGGCAGGTCGAATTGTTCGAGTTTCGCACCGTTGTATTGGGCGAGTTTGGCGGTAAACTTGCTGCGGCCTTTGTGGCTGTCGAGATGCACCGTCCAATATTCCTGCGCTTCAAACGCGCGGATTTCGTTTTCGCGTTCGCAAATCAGACGCAGGGCGGGGCTTTGCACACGGCCCGCGCTCAAACCGCGTCGGATTTTTTTCCACAACAATGGCGAGAGGTTGAAACCGACCAGATAGTCCAAAGCGCGGCGGGCTTGTTGCGCATCAACCAAGTCCATTTCGATTTCGCGCGGGTTGGCGACGGCATCGAGCACGGCATTTTTGGTAATCTCGTGGAACACGACACGCTGCGGCTTGATGTTTTTCAGGCCGCGTTTGGATTTGAGGATTTCAAAAAGATGCCAGGAAATCGCTTCGCCTTCCCTATCCGGGTCGGTTGCGAGGTAGATGTTTTCGGCTTCTTTTGCACCGGCAACAATCGCATCGACGTGTTTGGCGTTGCGTTTGATCAGCTCGTATTTCATGGCGAAGTCGTGTTCGGGATCGACGGCACCATTTTTGGGGACGAGGTCGCGGACGTGGCCGTAGGAGGCCAGAATTTCGAAATCGCCGCCAAGGTATTTTTTCAGGGTTTTGGCTTTGGACGGTGATTCGACGATTAAGAGGTTTTTCGCCATTGTTTGTTCTCTTTTAATGTATTGGATGATGCGTTTCAGACGACCTTTCTGAACAAGCTGCGTCAAAAGGTCGTCTGAAAAGGTTTAATGCATGGTCGCTTTGCCGTTGAGCGCGCCCATCAGGTCATCGCCGATTAAGACGGGCAATTCGCTTTTGTGCGCCCACAACAAGAGCAACACCAGCACTTTCGCCGTATCGAGCGTGATTTCTTCGGGCGGGATGTGCATCAGGGCGTGGATGACGATTTCGCGCTGCTCGTAAGTGATGGCGCGTTCGGCAACCAGATACTGCATCAGCCCCATGACTTCCTGCGGCAAGTTTTCCACTTCCTCGTTGCAATACACGCGCAGGGCATGGCTGTCGAACGGCGCGGCGGCGAATTCGGACGTATTGAACAACACTTCCATCATCATCAGCGTATTGCCGATTTCCGTTACGTCAAAACCCGCATCTTCCAACAGGCGGCCCAAATCCTCCGGCGGCGGGCAGTTGTCGAAATCTTGGAAGTGTTCGATGAGATAGGCGATGACTTCTGTCATGCTGGTTCCTTAATGAATGAATCGATTATGCTTTTATGCGCTGATAGCGTCCGCCCGGCAAGGCGGCGACGATGCCGTCGAGTTCGTATTCCAGCAGTCGGGCGTAAACGTCTGCCGCCGCCCATGCGGTTTGCTGCGCCAATATATCGGGATGCACGGGGTCGTAACCCATGGCGTCCAGCAGCTCGTCTTCCGCTGTCGGCGCGGCAACCGTATTGGCTGGTGCCGAATGTTTTCGGACATCAAGGTCGTCTGAAAACGGCAAAACAGGTTCAGACGACGCCTCTCCGACGGCAGTGCGTTTTTCCATTTTTTTGTTTTTCTTATTTATAGAATATGATGGAACTGCCGCATTTTGCAATAGCCCCGGACATTCGTGAAGAATGTCGTCCAAACATTCCACCAGTTTCGCGCCGTCTTTAATCAGCTTGTGGCAGCCTTTGCTGTGCGGATTGTCTATCGAACCGGGCACCGCCATCACCTCCCGCCCCATCTCCGCCGCCAGCTTGGCAGTAATCAGCGAACCGGATTCCAACGCGGCCTCGACCACTAGCGTAACCTGCGACAACGCGGCAATCAGGCGGTTGCGGCGCGGGAAGTTGCCCGCAAACGGGCGCGTATCCAGAGGAAACTCGCTGACAATCAATCCTTTTTCGGCGATTTCATAGGCAAGGTTTTTATTGGACGGCGGGTAAATGCGGTCTATGCCCGTCCCCCATACGGCGATGGTGCCGCCGCCCGCCTGCAACGCGCCTTGATGGGCGGCGGTGTCGATACCCGAAGCCATACCCGACACGACGGGAATATCCTGTTCACTCAACGCCCTGCCGAAATCTTTGGCAATCCGCATCGCCTGCGGTGTGGCATGGCGGCTGCCGACGATGGCGGCGGAAGGTTTGTGCAGCAGTTGCACGTTACCGCGCAAGAACAAAACCGGCGGCGCGGTAATGCCCTGCGTCAGCATTTCGGGAAAATCATCATCTTGCAGCAGCAACAAACGGCAGCCGTCCTGCTTTTCCCATTGCAACGCCGCTTCCGCAGCCTTTTGCGCCAACGCCCGTTTTTCACCGTTGCGCCAAGATTCGGCTGCCTGCTTGTGGCGCACTATCGTGGCAATTTGCTCCACAGGAGCATCCAGCGCGGCTTTCGCGCTGCCGAAACGTTGCAGCAGGAGCAAGAAGCCCTCTGCGCCGACATAAGGTGTAAACGCCAGTTGCAGCCAGGCAAGGCGGTCGTTTTCCGTCATCAATTGTGTCCCCTTATTGTTTTCAGACGACCTTTGTTCGGGAGGCCGTCTGAAAACGGATAAATGTCAGTATTTAAAAATATAGTGGCTTAACTTTAAACCGGTACGGCGTTGCCTCTCCTTAGCTCAAAGAGAACGATTCTCTAAGGTGCTGAGGCACCAAGTGAATCGGTTCCGTACTATATGTACTGTCTGCGGCTTCGTCGGTCTTGTCCTGATTTAAATTTAATCCACTATAAAATCGGCGAACTTTAAACCGATACGGCGTTCCCGCGCCTGATTCCGGTTTCGTGCCTGTTCACCGTCATGCGAATGCTGACAAACAGCCGGCAGCCCGTTAGTAACTTTTGTAATATTTTTATATTCTACACGATACGGTAGAAATGTCCGTTATAGTGGATTAAATTTAAATCAGGACAAGGCGACGAAGCCGCAGACAGTACAGATAGTACGGCAACCGATTCACTTGGTGCTTCAGCACCTTAGAGAATCGTTCTCTTTGAGCTAAAGCGAGGCAACGCCGTACCGGTTTAAAGTTAATCCACTATATTTGAATGGTTGTCGCCCATTGCGTCAAAAGTGAGTTGGTTATTCGACAAAAACGGGCGGCTTGATGGCAAACAAGGTCGTCTGAAAACATACCGCAGCGTGCCGTATGCTTTCAGACGACCTTTTATCCCACTACCGCCCTACTCTTCTGCTTTTTCCGCTGCGCTGCGGCGGGAAACGCTGATGCCTAATTGTTTGAGTTTGCGGTAGAGGTGTGTGCGCTCCAGGCCGACTTTTTGGGCGACGCGGCTCATGTTTTGCCCTTCTTGGGCGATGTGGTACTCGAAATAGCGGCGTTCCAATTCTTCACGCAGTTCGCGCAAAGGCATATTGAAGTTGAAACCGCCGACGATTTCGGTGGCGACCGTCGCCCGTTTTTGCCCCAATGCGGCAACGACCGCCTGCTCGTGGACTTCCTGTCCGTCCGCTTCCAGCATCAGGTTTTTCACGACGCTGCGGAGTTGGTCGAAATTGCCCGGCCAGTTGTATTGGCAGAGGACGGTCAGCGAGCCGTTGCTGAATTTGACGGGCTGGATTTTTTCGCTGTCCGCCAATTCGGTCATGACTTGGTTAACCAAGAAGGCGATGTCTTCGGATTGGCTGCGCAACGGCGGGATGCTGATGACGTTGCCGGAAAGCAGTTCGGACAACTTGGCATCGGCGATGGCGTCTGCCGGGCTTTCATCGGCGGCGTGGCTGCCGGCGACGATGACGCGCACGTTGTAACGGTCTGCCTTGCCGAGGATGAAACTGATGCCGTTTTGGATGTTTTTGCTGTACTGCGCGGCATCACCGAGATAGAGCGTGCCGCCCGATGCTTTTTGCAGCAGTTCCAAAGGCGCGTCGGCAATGAGTTCGACGCGGCTGAGTCCGACCCAAGGCGTGCCGCTTTTGTGGAAATAGCGGGCAACGATTTCAAACGGCGAACCGGTTTCGCCGCTGAGCAGCACGGGGCCGCTTTTTTTCACGGCAGGCTCAAGCTGCTGCTTGAATTCCTGAATGACGGGGCTGTTGCCGAGTTTGTCGAAGGACAAGCCCGCCGCCATCTGCATTTCGCCGTGTTTGAGGGCGCGGTCGACGGTAGAGAGCAGCTTTTGCAGGGCAATCGGTTTTTCCAGAAAATCGAGCGCGCCGATTTTGGTGGCTTCGACGGCGGTGTCGATGCTGGCGTGTCCGCTCATCATCACTACGGGCATGTTGAGCTGTCCGTTTTTCGCCCACTCTTTGAGCAGGGTGATGCCGTCGCAGTCGGGCATCCAGATGTCCAACAAAACCATGGCGGGACGGGTCTGGTGGCGCAGTTGGCGCGCCTCTTCGGCGTTCTCCGCCAAAGCCACGGAATAACCTTCGTCTTGGAGGATTTCCGAGAGCAAGTCGCGGATACCTACTTCGTCATCTACAATCAAAATATCACTGCTACGCATAAGTTTCTACCAATCGGGGTAAGGCTATTTTCACACACGCGCCGCCTTCGTTCTGATTGCTCAGGCTGATGCGGCCGCCGTGCTCTTCGATGATTTTCTTCACAACGGGCAATCCCAGTCCCGTACCTGTCGGCTTGTCGGTTACATACGGCTCGAAGGCATTATGCAGCATTTCCTTGCTGAAACCTTTGCCGTTGTTGCAAACGGTCAATAAAACCTGTCCGTCGTTATCTTCGCCGACGCTCACATTCACTTGCGGAACTTCCGCCTCTTCCGCTGCTTCCGCCGCGTTTTTGAAAATATTGTGCAATACCTGCCGCATGGCGGTGGTATCGGCGGAAATCGGCTGCGGCTTGTCGGACAAGTTCGGAACAAAGCGGCACGCCCCGCCTTCGTACAGCAGCAACACTTCTTCAACCAAGCGGTTCAAATCCTGTTTTTCAAAATTCAGCGACGGCGCGCGGGCGTAATTGCGGAAGGCTTCGACCATTTCTTTCAATGCCGCCACCTGTTTGACGATGGTGTCGGTCGAACGGCTGAGGATTTGGGCGTGTTGTTCGTCCAATTTATCATGCAATTTCCATGCCAATCTCTCGGCGGAAAGTTGGATAGGCGTGAGCGGATTGCGGATTTCATGCGCCAGCCGTTTCGCCACTTCGCCCCAAGCGGCTTCTTTTTGGGCGCGGATGAGGACGGTGATGTCGTCGATCACCATCACCACGCCGTTGTCGTTGTCGTCGGGCAGGATGGTGGCTTTACCCAAGAGAATGCGCGCATCGTCGGGGGCGGCGTATTCGACTTGGACGGGCTTGGCGGCATTGGCGGTTTCTTCAATGGCGGCAAACACTTCGGCAAGCAGGGTCTGCTGCGGCGATTGTCCGCGCCAGTCGTGCCAGTTGCTGCCCCACAGCGGCACCAATTCAATGCCCAAAATCCGTTCGGCGGCTTTGTTGAAGGTTTTCAGACGACCTTCGGCATCTAAGGTAATCACGCCCGTGGTCAAACTTTCCAACACGCATTCGAGATAGTGGCGCGCCGCTTCTTCGCGCAGGCGGTTGTTCTCGTCGGCTTCTTTGGCGATGGCAAGCTGTTCGGTCATGTGGTTGAACAACTGGGTCAACCTGCCGAATTCGTCGTTGCGGAACACGGGGCGTTTCTGGCTGAAATCGCCCTGCGCCACCGCCCTTGCGCCTTCTGCCAACGACAATACCGGCTCGACGAAGCGGCGGGCGAAATACAGCGCCATCACCAAGGCAAGGAAAATCGCCAACAGCGCGGCGACCAGCAAAGTCGCCAAGAAGAAGGTTTGCAGGCCTTGTTTGGTGTAGCTCAATTCGGCGTATTTCGCCCGCGCCGCTTCAATCAGCGTCGCGTCTTGCGCCACATCCTGCGGGATGGGCTGGCGGAAAAACAAGGCGTAATCACGTCCGTTGTGCGCGCCGATGAGCATCCAGCCTTGCGCGTACAAGACATTTTCTATGTTTTCCAAACTGCGTATCGAGCCGGTCTGCTCCAGCTTCTCCCATCCTTCTTTGTCGAGTTCGGGTTGGTTTAGTTTCAGCGGATTGACACTTTTCTCGGTTTTATGGGTTTTGACGTCGTAGAGCGAAAGCTGGGTAAAGCCGCCCGATTTGGCGGCATTTTTCAGCGCCTTGCCCAAATCGCCGTCCACAGACGCGGTGCTGATCAGGTCGATTTGCACCGGCGTGGCGTTGCTGACTGCGTTGTCCACTGCCAGATTCAATGCGGATTTACTCAGGTTCAGGCTGCGTTCGAGGGCTTCGTGGGTATCGTTGCCGAACCACGAATTAATCGTGCCGTTGATGAACTGCGCGGAAATGCCGAACAGGAACACGCCCGGCAATACCGCCACCAGCGTAAACATCCCCGACAGCCGCCGCGCAATCTGCGAACCGAACACACCCTTGCTTTTGTCGCGCATGAGGAGCAGGACGTAGCGCGTCAAAACCGATGCCAACACCAGCATCAGCAGCGCACACAGGGCGATAATCCACCAGAAATATTCCGCCAGCGGGCTGGTGCTGCCCGTTGCAATGGTCAGTCCGTAGAGCAGTCCCACTGCCGCCAACACGGCAATCAGGAGAAAGCGGCGCATGGTTTACTCCTGAGAGATGGTCAACGACTTCCAGCCGGAATCCAAGTGCCAGTTTTTAGAAGTCAATGCGTTGATTTGGAAGGGTTTGGGCAGCTTCGCCGTCGAGAGCAGCAGGCGGATTTCGGCTTGCGTGTCTTTCGCTGCAACGCCGCTTAACGCGCCTTTGGACAGCACTTTCCAGTTGGCGACCGCCCCTACGCCGCGCAAGGCGGTATCGAGCGTGTCGTATTCGGTGGAAAACGTGCCGACGGTTATGCGGTAGCGGTTGGTCAGCGGATGGAAGGAAAGTTTGTAGTGGATGGTATTGTCGCTGTTGAGCAGCTGGTCAAACTTGAAGCGGTAAGACGGCATGGAAGGCGCAGAAAGCTGCCAGCTCAAAGTGAAATTCAGCGGCACGCCCTGCCGGAGCGCCTGTTTGAGCTGGTCGGGCAAATCGGTGCGGAAACGGCTGCTGACGGAAAGCTGCCCGGTTTCGGTCAGTTTCGCCTCGGAGCGGGTCACGCTGATGCCCTCCGCCGCCGCATTCAGCGACAGGGCGAGCAGCAGCGTTCCAAACAGCCGTTTACTGCTTTTTGATAAGCGCGTAATAAAAGCCATCTTGATGTTTGTTCGGTAAAAGCACACGCGATTCGATCAGCTCGGCATCGGCGTGGCGGTTGAGGAATTTTTGCAACTGAACGTCGTTTTCTTCGACGAACACCGAGCAGGTGGCAAGCAGCATTCTGCCGTTTTTCGTCAGGGTTTGCCAAAGCGCGTCCAGCAATGCCTCCTGCTGGCGGGCGGTTTTGGCGGCATCGGTCGGACGGCGCAGCCATTTCACGTCGGGATTGCGCCGCGCCACACCCGAGGCGGTACACGGCACGTCGGCAAGGATGGCGTCGAAAGGCTTTCCATCATACCACGCCGCCAAGTCCTGCGCATCGGCGCAAGCTAGAGCGGTCGTCTGAAACCCCAAGCGGTCGAGATTGTCCTTCACCCTTTTCAGACGACCTTCGTCTATATCCAAAGCGGTTACATGACAATCCGCCAGTTCCAACATATGCCCCGTCTTTCCGCCCGGCGCGGCGCACGCGTCCAAAATCCGTTCGCCGTCTTTAGGGTTTAACAGATACGCCGCCTGCTGCGCGCCGAAATCCTGCACCGACACCAGCCCTTCGACAAAACCGGGCAGGCGGTTCACCGGCACGGCTTCTTCCAACGTAACCGCATATTCGTCCAACGCCTTAGCCGCAATACCTTCCGCCGCCAGCTTTTCCAAATACGATTCGGCATTGCCGTGGCGTCGGTTGACCCGCAGCGTCATCGGCGGATGCGATTGCAGCGCAGTGGTGATGTTGTGCCAATGTTTCGGATAATGGTTTTTCAGGTATGCCACCCACCACAGCGGCAGGTTGTGTTTCGCCACATCGTCTTTTTTGCACGAAGCCGCAAGCTTGTCGCGTTCGCGCAAAAAACGCCGCAAAATCGCGTTGGCAAACGAACGGTACTGCCCGCGCCCGATTTTCGCGATACTCTCGACCGCCTCATTGACCACGGCATGAGGCGCGTTGCGCGTGTAATGCAGTTGGTACATCGCCGCCAAAAGCAGGCTTTCAAGCTGCGGATTGTCAATCGGCTTTTTCAGCATCTGCGCGAGCATATGTTTCAAGCTGCCCAGATAACGCTGGCAGCCGTAGGCGATATCCTGCAGCGCGCCGTTTTCCTGCGCCGTCAGCTCGGGATGCGCCGCGCGGATTTGCGCCAACACATCCTGAAGGTTGCGCCCTTCAGCGACTGCCGCAATGCTGTCGGCGGCGAGTTTTTGGGCGAGGGACATACTCATAAATTCAATTCCTTAAATACCTGCTTCGGTTCGATTTGTTCGTTAAAAATGTAAACGCCTTACAATCGGTTCGGACGCTGTTCGGAGCAAGATTCAAATTGTGTTAATCCGATTGCCCGCTCATGACAATATCCATATAGTCCGTTCTTTTCAACACACATAAGGATTCATCATGAATTTACGCTTCCTCTCCCTGCTTGCCGTTTCCGCCGCACTCGTTTCCGGCAGCCTGACCGCCGCGGCGGCACCGCACAAACATTCCCGCGCCATCTCCCAAGCGCAAGCCGTCAAAATCGCCAAGAAACGCGTCGGCGGCGGCCGCGTTACCGACATCGACCACAGCGACGGACGCTGGGAAATCGAAATCCGCAGAGGCTGTACCGAATACGATGTGGACGTTTCCTCACAAAGCGGCCGCGTCATCAAAGTGGACACCGACAACCACTGCGACGATTAATCGATTTTTGATTAATGGACTCTTAATGAGAAGCCGGACTGCCTGTCTGGCTTTTCTGTTTTCAGACGACCTCAAGCTTGCCCGAGGTCGTCTGAAAACATTTAATCTGCCGTTTTGCCTGATTCGGGACTTTCAGACGACCGCCCCGTCCCGTTCCAACAATGCCCGATAGCGTTCGGCATCCTGCGGCGAATAGCAACAGAAAACGATTTTTTCGACAGACGGACACTGCGGCAAGGTTTTTTTCAAAATCGCCAAAGCGGTTTCGGCAGCCAAGTCGGCGGGGAAACGGTACACGCCTGTGCTGATACAGGGGAAGGCGATGCTGCGGATGCCGTGTTCTTGCGCCAACAGCAGGGAATTTTGATACGCCTCCGCCAGCTTGACCGCTTCGCTGCGGTGTCCGCCGAACCAAACCGGCCCGACGGTGTGAATCACAAATTTCGCCGGCAGCCGGTAGCCTTGGGTGATTTTCGCTTCGCCCGTGCGGCAGCCGTTCAACTTTCTGCACGCTTCCAACAATTCCCGTCCCGCCGCGCGGTGAATCGCGCCGTCCACGCCTCCGCCGCCCAACAACGAGGAATTGGCGGCGTTCACGATGGCATCGACTTCAAGTTTTGTAATATCGCCTTCGACTACTTCAAACACTGCCATGATCTGCTCCTAAACGTGGGGAATCTTGTCGTCAGTTCAACAAAACCAAACGTTTCCCTGCCCGATATTTTCAGACGACCTCTGAATCATCAGAAGAAAGGTCGTCTGAAAATTGATAACCGGCCCGCTGTTTTTTTGATACTGCTCCTACCGCCAACCGTCATTCCCGCGCAGGCGGGAATCCATCTTTGAACTTCAACGGCGTTTTTCGAGCACCCGTTTCTTGGAATTTTCAATGGATTCCCGCCATAGCTCATCCTCGCGTAGGCGGGGAAGGCATGGCTGCTAAGAAATGGGGAGATGGGCTGGCTCTAAATTTAGTTGACGAAACGGCTTCTACAAAACCGTCCCAACCTCAATCTTATGCCCTGCCGCAAACGCCGCAATCGGCATCCGTTTGCTGCCGGAAGGCTGCAATTCGGTAATCTTCAGCGCATTCTCGCCGCAGGCAACGACCAAGCCGTCAGCCGAGCAAGACAACACTTCGCCCGCCCCGCCTTGTTGCGCGACTACTTCCGCCCGCCAGATTTTCATCGGTTTGCCCTGATACTCGACCCACGCAGCGGGAACGGGATTGAAGGCGCGGATTTTGCGTTCAATCACTGCCGCGCTTTCGTTCCAATTGATACGCGCTTCTTCTTTGCTTAATTTTTGTGCATAAGTCACGCCTTTTTCTGGCTGCTTGACACTTTTCAGACGACCCTCCGCCTTTAATTGTTGCAAATCAGCAACAATCGCTTCCGCACCGAGATTCATCAGCGCGTCGTGTACTTCGTTGGCGGTATCGGTCGGTTGAATGGCGTAACGGTGTTCGCTGACCACATCGCCGGTGTCCAAACCGATGTCCATCTGCATGATGCACACGCCCGTCTCGGCATCGCCCGCTTCAATCGCGCGCTGAATCGGCGCCGCGCCGCGCCAACGGGGCAGCAGCGAGGCGTGGATGTTGAGGCAGCCGTGTTTCGGCGTATCCAACACGTCTTGCGGCAGAATCAGTCCGTAGGCGGCAACGACCATTACGTCGGCCTCGACCTCTTTGAGCATTTGCAGGGCTTCGGCGTTGTTGCGCAGTTTTTCAGGCTGCGCCACGCGCAAACCCAATTCCAATGCGGCTTGCTTCACGGGAGACGGGGCAAGCTGCATCCCGCGTCCTTTGGGGCGGTCGGGCTGGGTCAACACCAGCGGGATTTCAAAACCGGCGGCGGCTATGGCTTTTAAGGCGGCAGCAGCAAAATCGGGCGTACCGGCAAAGATGACTTTCATGGGGAAACTCCTTGGAAATGGGTTTCAGACGACCTATAGTGGATTAACTTTAAACCAGTACGGCGTTACCTCGCCTTAGCTCAAAGAGAACGATTCTCTAAGGTGCTGAGGCACCAAGTGAATCGGTTCCGTACTATATGTACTGTCTGCGGCTTCGCCGCCTTGTCCTGATTTAGTTAATCCACTATATATAGCGCAACGGCAAACATTGCGACAGGTCGTCTGAAAGTTTGAAAAACAACGGCTTACTGCCGCTTCCCCTCTTTCAGACGACCTGTTCGACCGTATCATTTGGCTTTTAGATGGTGTGTTTCTGACGTTTTTTCAGTTTGGTCTTAATCCGACCCTGTTTGAGCTGCGACAGGCGTTCGACAAAAACGATGCCCATCAAATGATCCAACTCGTGCTGCACGCAAATCGCCAACAGACCGTCCGCCTCCAGCGTGAATTTCTCGCCTTTTTCGTTCAAAGCCTCGACCTTGACGCGCTCGGCGCGGGTAACGGTGTCGTAAATGCCCGGCACGGACAGGCAGCCTTCTTCGTAAGTGGTTTCGCCGTCTTTTTCAACAATGACGGGGTTGATGAACACGCGCGGCTCGCTGCGGTCTTCAGTCAAATCCATCACGACGACGCGCTCATGCACATCGACCTGCGTCGCCGCCAGCCCGATACCGCGCGCTTCGTACATGGTTTCAAACATATCGGCAACCAGCTTTTGGATGCGCTCATCGACTTGCTCGACAGGCTTCGCCACGGTGTGCAGACGCTCGTCGGGATATTGCAGGATATTCAGTAAAGCCATAATTTTCTCTTCGTTTTTCAATACTTGGGACGCGCATTCAAACACGTCCGGCAGCAGATTGTGTGTGTTTTCATACAAATTTTGCGCCTGTCTTCACAATTCCCGTGATGACACTAACATTCAATGATAAAATATGCGTCAATGAATTTCTGTTCAATGCGCACGAAACGCCTATTGACGTTTTTTAAAGGGGGACGGCGGTTTTTTGCAAACTCCCGGCCATTTCATTTTCTCCGTTTATCATTTAAAGACAAACCGAATCAATTTCAAGGGGAACGGTTATGCAACAACGTATTATAACCCTGCTTTGTGTCGCGGGCATGGCAATTTCCGCCCACGCTCAAGCAGCTTCATTAAAAGTGCGCCCCGATGCGCCGCAACGCTACGTCGTGAAAAACGGCGACACACTCTGGGGTATCTCCGGCAAATATCTGTACAGCCCGTGGCAGTGGAACCGCCTTTGGGGCGCAAACCGCGGGGAAATCCGCAATCCGCATCTGATTTATCCGGGTCAGGTGTTGGTTTTGCGCTACGTCAACGGCCGCCCGCAACTGGGCTTCGAAAACGGCTCCGCAGGCAATGACGGCATTCCTGTCATCAAACTCAGCCCGCGCGTTCGCGAAACCTCTTCAGGCTACGGCATCCAAACCGTCAACGTGAACTTCTACCGCATGTTCATGCAACATCCGCAGTTCATCGACCAAATGAAGACCCAAGACGCACCGCGCCTGATCGACGGTCCTGACAACCGCATCATGTACAGCAAAGGCGAACGCGTGTACGCCTACGGCGTTACCGAACCCGGCCGCTATCTGGTTTACCGCGCCGTCAAAGACCTGACCGATCCCGATACCCGCAAATACCTCGGACAAGAAGTCGTCTTCAGCGGCATCGTCAGCACCCTGCCCTACACCAACAGCGCGCTGGACTCCGCTTCCGACGAAGACCGCAAATACCTGAAAGACGGCGAATACTACACCCGCCTGCACCCGCTGGCGAAAGTGCCGACCCAAACCGCGCAGCCTATGATTGTGGAAGAAGCCGTTTCCGAAATCCGCAAAGGCGATTTCCTACTGAAAATGGACGGCGAAACCGAGCCTTTCCAAATCATGCCGCACGCACCGACGCAACACATCGACGGTAAAGTCATCTCCATCCTCGACGGCGTACACGAAGCCGGACAATTCCAAACCGTTACCCTGAACAAAGGTTCCGCCGACGGCTTGGACAAAGGCACGGTCTTGAGCATTTACAAACGCGACCGCCAAGTGAAAGTCGATTTGGAAGAAGGCAAAAAAGGCCGTAAGAACATCGTTAAATATGTTTCCATCCCTGCCGAAGAAACCGCATTGGCCATGGTATACCGCACCGGCGAACATCTCTCGTCCGCCATCATTTTGGAAAACCTGACCAGCATCAACATCGGCGACACCGTATCCGAACCCGGCCGCGACTTGGACAACATGTCTGACGACAAACCGCACGTCCGCAACGAGCCGCAAGATTCCCACGATACGGAACACAACCAATACAATATCCACAGCAACATCAATAAATATTGATTGATTGCCGACAACAAAACGTCGTCTGAAAATTTCAGACGACGTTTTTTATAAAAATTTGAATAAGCAACGCCGTACCGTCATTCCTAATCAGCGTGAGTCTGATCCTGAGTTTTTCAAAAAATTATGAAGATTGCCGTAATCTCAAACCTCCAAATACCCGTCCGCGCGGGAATGACGATGTCGATATTTCTTGCTATCGCCCGCTCTATCTGCCCAATCCGCTTTATCCTCAAGATAACTTGTTTCTTGAATGTGCCGATAAACTTCTGCCGCTCATCTCTACCAAGTCATAAGCGGATATATTGTTACCTATCGAATCAGTCATGCGCCAAACAGGTCGTCTGAAACGGTTTCAGACGACCTGTTTGGTTATGGACGCGGTGTTCTGCCTGCGCCGACAGTGTAAACCTTCCCGATGCTGTCGGGGTCTTGCAGGACGGCGGCGACGGCGGCGGCGAGTCCGTTTCGGCTCATGTAGTTTTTAGGGATGCCGTCGGGGTGGTCGGTCAGGATGTGGCGGTTGTCTTCGCTGTTGTCCAATCCGCAGGGGCGGAGGATGGTCCAGTTCAAACTGCTTTGTTTGAGGTAGATTTCGGCTTCGGTTTTGGCGCGGACGGCTTCGCCGAGGGCTTGTTTGAAGGGTTCGCTCATCATGTCCCATTGTTCGCCGCAGCCCATGCTGGTAATCAGGATGAAACGGGCTTGCGGGTTGGCGGCTTGAGCGGCGGCGATGATGTTGATGTTGCCCAATGCGTCGCTGCGTATGCCTTGTTCGTTTTTGCCGCCGACGAAGCTGATGACGCTGTCGGGGCGGTATTGTGCGAACACTTTGTCGAGCGCGTCGGCATCGAGCGCGTCGGCTACGGTCGTCTGAATGCGGTGTTCACTAAAGAACGAATCTTCAGGCGGCTTTCTTAATACGGCAACGGTGTCGGCGGGATGGGTGAGTGTGCGGATGAATGCGCGGCCGGACGGGCCGTTTGCGCCAAAGATGAGTTGCATGGGGTCTCCTTTGTTGGATGGTTTGGGGTAGGCTGGTTGATTTTCAGACGACTTTGAATTGCTAGTTTGTGCTTTGCCCTCTCCCTAACCCTCTCCCACGGGGAGAG
>NZ_KV814911.1:18802-24404 GCF_001814135.1 Neisseria sp. HMSC067H09
CTCTCCCTAACCCTCTCCCACGGGGAGAGGGGATGGGTTGGCAGGGAAGCTAAAAGTGGCAGAGAAGCCAAAAATGGGAGCAGTCGTAAAATGGTTCAGTTGTAGCGTGGGCTATGCCCACGATTTTGCTCCAACGGTCGTCTGAAATCTGTATTTGTTTTTAACGAAACTCGCTGTATTCGTTTTAACTTCATTGATACTGCGCTTTCAGACGACCTTGTTGTGTTTGAAGCCGTGTGGTCGTGGGCATAGCCCACGCTACTTCTTTTCAGTTTTCTTTTGTGGCAGAGCTTAGGTCGTCTGAAAACGGGCAAAGCGGGTTTTATAACAGCTGTCGTAGCGTGGGCTTTGCCCGCGGAATTGACTTTCCGGTTTGTGCTGTGCCCTCTCCCTAGCCCTCTCCCGCGGGGAGAGGGGGATGAGTTGGCGGGGAAACTCCAAGTGGCAGAGAAGCCAAAAATAGTTCAGTTGTAGCGTGGGCTTTGCTTGCGATTTTGCTTCAACGGTCGTCTGAAATCTGTATTTGGGTTTCAGCAAAACTCGCTGCATTCGTTTTAACTTCGTTGATGCTGTGTTTTCAGACGACCTTGTTGTGTTTGAAGCCGTGTGGTCGTGGGCATAGCCCACGCTACTTCTTTTCGGCTTTTCCGCGGCAGAGCGGTGGTCGTCTGAAAACGGGCAAAGCGGGTTTTATAACAATAGCCATGGGTGGGTTTTACCCGCGGAATTGACTTACCAGTTTGGTGTCGTGCCCTCTCCCTAACCCTCTCCCGCGGGGAGAGGGAATTGAGGATACTGAAATTCAACCATTTTTGGATTCTCTGCCACTTGGAATTTGTCAGCAAATCTATCCCCTCTCCCCGTGGGAGAGGGTTAGGGAGAGGGCGGTAAGCGCGAGCTTACTTTGTGGCAAACGCCAATCTTGCAGGCAGCCTGTCGAATTTCATCGGCTATTTACGATGCCGAAAGATTTTGTTTGTGCAGGAATGCGGCAATTTCTATCGGCTTCAGGCAAAGGTCGTCTGAAACCTGTTTAAGCCGCATCAAACAGTTTTCTCATGGCTTCGATTTGGTGTTGTTTCAGTTCGCCTGCTTCGTCGCGGCCGACGAAGATTTTGAACATGGCGCCGCCGTTGCGGTTGATGAAGTTGAGCGAACAGGTGGCTTTGCCCATAAACGGGCGTTCCAAAAGGTAGATGGCAGCGCAGTTTTCGTAATAGATATGACCGTGTACGCCGCCGTCGGTTTCGGGGTGGTCGAAGTTGTAGAAGCCACGGCCGACTTTGCCGCCGGGCAGTTTGCCGGTAACTTCGACGATGGCGTCGGGGGTGTGGGCGATGAAGGTGACGGCTTCGTCCCAAGCGGCGACGGCTTGGAGGATTTCGACGATGCGGCTGCCTTCGGTTTGGCGGATGCAGTTTTCGGGCAGGCAGCGGATGACGTCTTCAAAATTGCATTGGTTTTGCGCGGCAAGCATTTCGAGCACTTGGCCGGGATTTTTTTCCAATGATTGGCGCAACATGATTTGTTGTTCGGATGAAAGTTTTTGCATGGTTTGATCCTTTTCTTGGGTCGGAAGGGTGAGCATGAGTTTGCGGATGAGAGTAGGCGACCAGTAGCGGCCGCTGGTGTTCAGGCGGATGAGGCCGTCTGAACCTTGTTCTTCAAAGAGCTGCATTGCCTGCCATTGGGCAATCAGTTTCTGCGCGGCGGCGTTGCCGTCAAACAGCGAGGGATTCAGACGGCCTGTTTCCATGTCGTGCTGCACTTGTCCGAGCAGGGTTTTGTTCGGGCTGTGGCCGCTCATGAAGGCGATGTTTTTTTCGCCTGTCGGCGTGGCGAGGTAGCTATCCAAATCGCCCTGCACCTGATAGCTGAAGCCGCCGAGGTTGCCACCTGCGCCGGAGCCGAACGCCCAGCAAGGGATATTGGATTTGACCAGCGTGTTGTAGCGGTTGCGTTCGCCGCGGCCGGGATAGGCGAAATGGCTGTTGCTGACTTGGTTCCAGCCTTTTTGCGCCAGTGTTTCGACGGCGTAGGCGTATTGGTCGGCCTGAACGTCGAAACCGGGTGGGGCGGGAAATGCGCCTTTTTCCACCATGCGGTTGATGGGCAGCATGGGATAGAGGTTGAAGGCGTAGGTGTCGAGTCCGGACAAAGGCAGGGCGGTGGCGCGTTCGAGGTCGTTTTTCCAAACGGCGTCGGTTTGGTTGGGCAGGCCGAACATTAAATCGACAACGATAACAGCATTGATTTCACACAATTTTTCCAGATAGGCAAAGGCTTCGTCGCCGCCGTGTTTGCGGCCGAGGCGGCGGCGGATGGCGGTGTCGAAAGTTTGCACGCCGATGGAAATGCGGTTAGCGCCCGCTTCGATGCAGGCTCGGGCTTTTTCGATGTCGAAATGGCTCATGCGGCCTTCGATGGTGAACTCGCAGTCGTCGGCAATCGGCAGGTATTGGTAACAGGCACGGATGAGTCTGGCGAGGTCCGGGGTTTGCAGCGCGGTGGGCGTGCCGCCGCCGAAATAGACGGCGCGGATTTTGCCGTTGCCCTGACGGATTTCGGCTTCCGCCGCCATTTCTTCGATGATTTTGTCGGTGTAAACGCTGCTGTAACTCTCTTTCCATGCGTTGCGGTAGAAGCCGCAGAACACGCAGTGGTTGGCGCAGAAGGGGATGTGCAGATAAGCGAGCGCGTCGGAATCGGCGGCATGGGGGAGCTTCTGCCGCCAAATATTTTGCCATTGCGGACGGGGAATC
Organism: Neisseria sp. HMSC067H09; assembly: GCF_001814135.1. Classification (NCBI taxonomy): domain Bacteria; kingdom Pseudomonadati; phylum Pseudomonadota; class Betaproteobacteria; order Neisseriales; family Neisseriaceae; genus Neisseria; species Neisseria sp. HMSC067H09. The sequence continues at coordinate 21,565 of NZ_KV814911.1, forward strand.
GGTATGCCGCCCCATATCGGCATCAACGCCTGCCGTTCGGGAAAGGCTTTGGGCGCGGATTGGCGCGGTGTCCAAACAATCTGCTGTTCCATGGTTGATTAAAAATGATTATTAATCAGATTTGAAAATTAAATCACTGTCATCAGGCAGTGTCAAGGATGATGGAGCGGGGAAACGGAACATAAACAGTGTCGGCAGGTGAATAAATATAGTGGATTAACTTTAAACCAGTACGGCGTTGTCTCGCCTTAGCTCAAAGAGAACGATTCTCTAAGGTGCTGAGGCACCAAGTGAATCGGTTCCGTACTATATGTACTGTCTGCGACTTCGTCGCCTTGTCCTGATTTAGTTAATCCACTATATATTGGTGAAATGGTTTGAGGTCGTCTGAAAAATCAAAGGCTTGTTTTGCTTTTAGCCTTAGTGATGAAGCATTCAACTCATGGCTTGTTTTCAGACGACCTCTTGGATTCATGTTAAAACTTAAGCTGCACGCGGGCGGCGAAATTGCGGCCGGTTTCGGTGTACAAGTCCATCACGCTTGAGCGGCTCATGCCGGCGACGTCTGCGTGTTGCCAATATTTTTTGTTGCCGATGTTGTAAATGTTCGCGCCGATTTCGACGTTTTTAGACGGCTTGTACCACGCGCCGACATCCCATACGCCGTAGCCCGGCGCTTGGAAAACACTGTCGCTGCTGACGCGGCTGTGTTTTTTCGACCAGCGCAGTTTGGTATCGACGCCCCATTTTTCTTGTGCGTAGTCTAATCCCAAAACGCCGTTTAGCGGATAGGCGGAATCCAGCGGCGTACCGTCTTGCTGCTTGCCGCGCATCCAAGCGATGCTGCCGGAAACCTGCCAGCCCGGCAGGAATTTGTAGGCGGCGGAGGCTTCGGCACCGTAGGTTTTGACCCTATCCAGGTTTTGATATTGGTACTGGATAATCGGGCGGCCGCCTATGGTGGCAGTGCCGACTTCGGTGCGGTCGATGAAGTTTCGGTAACGGTTGTAGAACGCGGTAACTTGTGCGCGGGCGCGTTCGTTTTTGAACTTCATGCCCAATTCGAAGCTGTTGGAGCGTTCGGATTTGAGGTTGGCATTCGGGATGACGGCATAGCCGTAGGTCGTGTTGGCAAACGCCATGGTCGCGCTGTCAAACGGCGGCGTGCGGAAGCCTTGTGAATAGGTGGCGAAACCGGTGAACTGTTCTCCCATCGGTACGCTTAGGCGCAGGCTGGGCGTGAGCGCAGAATCGTTGAAGCGGGTTGCCGTGCCGTCGGGGTTGGCGTTGAGATAGGCTTGGTCGGTTTCGGTGGTCAGCCTGTCTTTTTCATAACGCAGGGCAGGGGTCAGGACGATGCTGTTGCCGAAGGTCAGGCTGTCTTGCGCGTACAGGCTGACGGTTTTGCGTTTGCTGTCGGGGAAGGTTTTGTTCGGATAGGTGCTGCCCGCATAGGTTTTGCTGACGGCGCCGGTCAGGTTGTCCACCGTCAGGCTGTCGCGCGGACGGGCGGTTTCCGTATGTTTGTATTCGGCACCGGCAACGACGGTTTGTTTGACCGCGCCGTCAAATTCCCACACGCCGCGTCCGGTCAAGCCGCGTATCACTTGCTCGAAGCCGTAATCGGAATAGCGGGTCGAGTTGCCCAGTTGGCGCGCGCCCATGCGGGTAATGCTGACATCGACGGCATCGTCTTCCGTGCGCAGTTTTTGCTGATAGGCGGTCAGGTTCGCTTCTTTCAGACGACCTTCGCCCGTATAGCGGTAGCCCGCTTCAATGCGTTGGCGGCGGATGCGGTCGCGGGCGTTGCTTTCCGAAGTCACCACCGTTACCGGTCCGCGCGATTGCGAACCCAAGCCGTTTGCCAACACGGTGTCGTTGGCGTGGTAATACTGTTCGTACAAGGTTTCAAAACGGTGGCGTTCGTTGCCGATACTGCCTTTTGCCAAAATATTGTAGGCATTGTTTTTCTGCGGATTGGTGGCGGTGCGCGAAGTCGAGTAGCTTTTGTCACCGCCCATGTTTTCCGTTTCGTGTCCTTGACGGCGCGTCAGCATCAGCAGACCTTCGGCGTTTTCATGGAAACCGGCGGCTGTCGCCGTTACGCCGTGGCTGCGGTCGCGGCTGCGGTAGCCGTATTTCAAACCGAAATGACCGCGTTTGTCCGCATCGACGAAATCACTCGGTGAGAGCGTGACCATGTTCACCACGCCGCCGAGCGCATCGCTGCCGTAGAGCGCGGAATAAGGTCCTTTGACAATATCGACCTGCTTGAGCGTGTCGCTTTCGACCATATCGCGTCCCGAAATCGCGCCGTTGGAACCGCCGCCCGCGTAGGATTCGGGAATGCGCACGCCGTCCACCATCATCAGGATGCGGTTGCCGTCTATGCCGCGGATATTGATGCCCGCATGACCGCGGCGGTTGTTATCAGATGGCACGCTGACGCCGGGTTCGTACAAAACGATGTCGTCCAAATTCTGCGCTGACGATTGGTTTAAGGTCTTGCGCCCGATAACCGACACATTCGGCGCAGCTTTGTCCAGCGTTTGCGCGTTGCGGTCGGCGGTAACCAACACGGGCGCCAGCTCTACTTGCTGGGCAGGCTGTACGTCCGCCGCATACAAATAATGTTGGGAAAACAATGCGCTTAAAGCGCAAACGACTGCCTTTTGTTTCATGAAGCGTTCCTATAAACCAAATAATAATCGTTTCTATTTATATTGTAATTTTGCGGAATGCGCAAGTTTTATGGCGAATCTAAGTGCATACGACAGTCAATATCCAAGACCTTTACCGCACAAACAAAAGGTCGTCTGAAAACCCGTATTTCAGGTTTT
>NZ_KV814911.1:24504-39632 GCF_001814135.1 Neisseria sp. HMSC067H09
AACCCGTATTTCAGGTTTTCAGACGACCTTTTTACTGCTTAAACGGCTAACCGCTCAATCAGTCATGACCGATATCGACGGTTTTCTCTTTGTAGCGTGTGTCGGGAATGAGGACGATTTTTTCGTCCACTTTGCCGATGGCTTTCACGTCTTTACCCGGGTAGTCCAGTCGGTGCAGGAAGTAGCGGATACAGTTGAGGCGTGCGCGTTTTTTGTCGTCGGAACGGATGATGACCCAAGGCGCGTCGCCGGTGTGGGTGTGGAAGAACATGGCGTTTTTGGCTTCGGTGTAGTCGTCCCAACGGTCGAGCGACTGGATGTCCACGGGAGAAAGTTTCCAGTGTTTCAGCGGATCGTCGCGGCGGGAGATAAAGCGGCGCAGTTGTTCTTCGCGGGATACGGAGAACCAGAATTTGAAGAGGTGGATGCCGCTGGCAACGAGCATACGTTCCAATTCGGGGGTTTGGCGCATGAAGAGCAGGTATTCGTTGGGTTCGCAGAAGCCCATCACGCGTTCTACGCCGGCGCGGTTGTACCATGAGCGGTCGAAGAAGACCATTTCGCCCGCGGTCGGCAGGTTTTGAATGTAGCGTTGGAAATACCATTGGCCGCGTTCGGTGGTGGTCGGTTTTTCCAGTGCGACGACGCGCGCGCCGCGCGGGTTCAAATGTTCCATAAAGCGTTTGATGGTACCGCCCTTGCCTGCGGCGTCGCGGCCTTCAAACAGGCTGACGATGCGTTGGCCGGAGTCTTTGACCCAGCTTTGCACTTTCAGCAATTCGATTTGCAGCTTTTGTTTTTCTTTTTCGTATGCGGCGCGGCGCATACGTTGTTTGTAGGGGTAATTGGCGGGAAGCGGTGCGCTGCCGGAATCTTCGTCCGTACCGCGTCCTTCGTGTTCCAAAACGGCTTTTTCGAAAACTTGCAACTGGTCTTGCTTTTCGCCCAATTCAACGTTTTCAAATGGTTCTAACTGATGATCTGCCATAGGGTCTCCTTATTGATTAAGTTTGAAATGATATGGTGTGGTATGGTTTGATTCTACTCCTTTGCCCCTCAGCGGACTACATAAAATTACACTGCGCCATTTTTTTCGGCGCGGTCTGCTAATTTGTGTAAAAACGGCGTATAATCAGGCTATTTGCACCACAGCCATGCCCTATTTCGCCCTGTTTGACGATGCCGTAAGCGGTCGCGCAAAACTCTATCAAAATCATGTGGAAAGCCGCCTTTTCCATCATAACGAACTGGATTCGCTGGACGATGCGCTGCAAAAGGGCTGGCAAAAAGGGCTGCATTCGGTGTTGTTTGCAGACTACGAATTCGGTTTGCCGCTGATGGGGATGGATTCCGAACGCGGCGGCAATCTTGCCCTGCATTGGTTTGCCGACTGCGCCGACATCGATGCCGAAAGCTGGCTTGCCCAAAATTCAGACGACCTCCCCGCCGGCATTTCCACGCCGCAATCCTCCGTATCCGAAGCCGATTATCTCGATCACATCCGCCAAATCCACGAAGCCATCCGGCGCGGCGACACCTATCAAATCAACTACACCACCCGCCTGCACCTGCAAGCCTACGGCAACCCCGTCAGCCTCTACCGCCGCCTGCGCCAGCCCGTCCCCTATGCCGTCTTGTCCCACCTGCCCGATGCGGCAGGGAAACCCGCTTGGACGCTGTGTTTCTCGCCCGAACTCTTCCTCAAAATCGGTGCGGACGGCACCATCAGCACCGAACCGATGAAAGGCACCGCGCCGATTTTGGGCGACGGTCAAGACGAACGCCGCGCCGCCGAGTTGCAAGCCGACCCGAAAAACCGCGCCGAAAACGTGATGATTGTCGATTTGCTGCGCAACGACCTCGGCAAAATCGCCCAAACCGGCAAAGTATGCGTGCCCGAGCCGTTTAAAGTATCGCGTTTCGGCAGCGTCTGGCAGATGACCAGTACCATCCAAGCCCAAGCCCTGCCGCACATTACCGCCGCCGACATCCTCCGCGCCGCCTTCCCCTGCGGCAGCATCACCGGCGCGCCCAAACGCATGAGCATGCAGATTATCGAATCGCTCGAAGCCGAACCGCGCGGCCTCTACACCGGCAGCATCGGCTACCTGAAACCCTGCGCGGGCGGGCTGGGATTTGAAGGCATATTCAACGTCGTTATCCGCACATTGTTGCTCAAACCCGTTTCAGACCCGATTTCAGACGACCTTCCATTTTCAGACGACCTGGATAGTGGATTAAATTTAAATCAAGACAAGGTGACGAAGCCGCAGACACGGCAAGGCGGGGAAACGCCGTACCGGTTTCAAGTTCATCCACTATATCAAGGGGTGTACGGCGTCGGTTCCGGCATCGTCATCGACAGCGACCCCGCCGCCGAATATCGGGAATGCGGCTGGAAAGCCCGTTTCCTCGACGAACTGCGCCCCGCCTTCGGCATCTTCGAAACCATGCGCGTGGAAAACAGGCAATGCCGCCTGCTCGACCTGCATTTAGGCCGTCTGAAAACATCCGCCCAAGCCCTCAACCTGCCCCTGCCCGATGACTGCGAAACCCGAATCCGACAATACATCGCCAAACTACCCGACGGCCTGTTCCGCTTGAAAGCCGAACTCGTTTCAGACGACCTCATCCTCAGCCATGCTGCCACCGCCGAGCTGCCCGCCCCGCAGCGCATCATCCCCGCCCCGCCACCCCTCCCGCGCTGCGACTACCTGCGCCGCTTCAAAACCACCCGCCGCGCCCTCTTCGACCAAGCGTGGCAACCGCCGAAACACAAGGCGCGTTCGACAGCCTGTTTTTCAATTCAGACGGCCTCCTGCTCGAAGGCGGCAGAAGCAACGTATTCATCAAATACCAAGGGCAATGGCTCACCCCGTCTCTGGATTTGGACATCCTCAACGGCGTCATGCGCCAAGCCGTCTTGCAGCAGCCGCAAACCTACTTAGGCGCGGACACAGTCATCGAAACGCACATCACCCGCGACATGCTGGAACACACCGAAGAAATCCGCCTCTCCAACGCCTTAAGGGGCGTGTTTGAGGCGGAGTGGGTGAAAAGTTGATTGGTTGAACAACGGACAAAGTGAATAAGCAAAAAGGTCGTCTGAAAATAAGCGTGAACGAGTTTCTCTAAAACTTGGTTTCACGTTTTCAGACGACCTCTTTTTTACCTGCACCCCACCCCCTCTCCCGTCCGGCGGGAGAGGGTGGCTCTGCGGGCTGTACGAATTTGATTTTATTACCTAAACCCCAAAACTCCCCCATCCTAACCTTCCCCCGCCAGACGGGGGAAGGGACAAGCTCCGTTGCAACAACGAGTAGCGTGGGTTCTACCCACGATATAAATGCAAGAATAACCGCTAAATTCAAATGTGGACAACAGGCTCGCGGACGAGGCCCACGCTACTCATTATAGTGGATTAAAATAAAAATGAGACAAGGAGACAACGCCCGTCGTGTACAGATAGTATAGTGGATTAACTTTAAACCAGTACGGCGTTGCCTCGCCTTGCCGTACTATCTGTACTGTCTGCGGTTTCGTCGTCTTGTCCTGATTTAAATTTAATCCACTATACATAAGGGCGTGGGCAACGCCGTATCATTGCAATTTTAATCCACTATAATCTTTACCATCATCCCGGCGCGTGTGTTGTCCGCAAACGCCTCCGCTGAAAAAATGCAAAAAGGTCGTCTGAAACCCTATTTCCAAGTTTCAGACGACCTTTGTTCCAATCAACCCTACAACACAGCCGCCGCTTTCTTCAATACCTGCCAGGCATATGCCTTCAGGCGCGGTTGGCGCAGCAGGCGGGCGGGGTGCGGGATGGTGAAATACGGGATGCCGCCGCACAATTCGTCCATGACCGCCATCATTTCTTTTTGTTCGAAAACCTGCCCTAAAAACAATACCGCACGGGCTTGGGACGATTCCAATTCATGCTTCAGTGCAGGCAATTCGGCATGGATTTGCGCTTCCGAGGGATGCGGGCTGAACACGGGGGCGGCTTTCACCCAACTGGTTTTGTGCGCCTGCTGCGGGCTGAGGCGGATGGCGGCGAGCATATTGTCCAGCAGGACGCCGGTTTCGCCGTGGAACAATTCGCCGTGCAGCGTATCTTCGGTCGACGGGCAGATGCTGACCACCATCAGGCGCGCGGTTTTGACTGTGGCGGACAGGCGCGGGAGGTCGTCTGAATGGTGCGGAGCGGCAGGCAAATCTGCCGTGTTTTGGATGCTGCGGGTTTGTTTGTCCGCAGGCGTTTCCTGCTTGGGTTTCGCGTCGGGCTGACGGGCCGCTTCGACAGCCGCGGTTTGCTGGGATGGCATTTCGCGCTCGGGTACGTCCTGTTGGTTTCCGCCGTGTACGGCCGCCATTGCCGACAGACGCGCCTGATGCGCCCCTACCGACAGGGTGCGTTCCTGACGGGGGATGGTCGTCTGAACCGACGCTGCCGCGGGTTTGGGCATACCGGTTTTGGGAGCGGTCCAAGCAGCGGGAATGGTTTTTGCCCCGCGCTTGAGCCACATCGGCCCCAGTCCCAAGGCTTCGTGCAAATGGAGGTAACGGCTGCTTAACATGGTTTTTCCATCAAAATTGCGTCTTCATATCCGCCTTCGGGCAGGGGATAATAATTTTTCCGCCGGCCTGTTTCGATAAAACCGTATTTGCGGTAGAGGCCGATGGCGGCGGCATTGCCTGCGCGGACTTCCAACAACAGGCGAGATACGCCTTGGCTTGAGGTCGTCTGAAACCAATATGCCAAAAGTTTTGAGGCGATGCCTTGTCGACGGTACACCGGGGCGGCGGCAATCAGGTGTAACTCGGACTCGCCGCAGATTTCGCGCCAGACGGCAAAACCGCAGATTCCGCCTCCGCGTTCGCAGACGCAAACGGTATCGGCAGGATTTTCTACCGCTTCGAGAAACTGCCGCTCCGACCAAGGCGAGGGATTGCCCGCCGCATCGATTGCGGTCAGGGCGGCACAGTCATCAGAGCTTGCCGGACGGATGTTCATGGTTTCGCCTTCCTTTCCGCCTGCTCTTTCGCCGTCAGGGCGATCTTGTCGCGGACGTATAACAATTCGGCATGTGCGGCGTCTGCCGCAGGATAACGCCCGCTCAGTGCCAGCTCGAGAAAATCGGCGGCAGTCGGCATGGACGGCATGCCGTCGAAAGGCGGCTTGTCAGCCAAGGCAAAGGCGTTGCCCACACCCGCTCCGAAGGTTTGTCCTTTCGGCAAAACGATTTCCGAAGCCTTGCCGACATGATAATCGCCCAAACGCGTATGGGATTGCGTGTCAAACCACGCATAAAACACTTCGCCCATACGCGCATCGGTCGCCGCCAATACGCAAGGGCAGTCTGGAACCAGATAAGCCGCCGCATCCAAACTCGGCACGCCGACAACGGGCGTGTCGAAAGGGGTTGCCAAACCCTGCACGACACCTGCCCCGATACGCAATCCGGTGAACGCGCCCGGTCCTTGTGCATAAACGATGCCGCCCAAATCCGACGCGCCTATACCCGCCTGTTCGAACAACACGCGAATCTGCGGCAGGATGAGTTCGGACTGGCGCGTACCGACGTTTTCATGATACAGGCGCACCTCTCCGTCCGCACGCAAAGCGAGTGAGAGAAAAGAGGTACCGGTATCGACGGCAAGAATGGGACGTGAAGTATCAATGAGCATGGAATCTGTCCGTAATGTGTTGAAACGGCATTATAACATTGCCCGCAGAAGCAGTTGCTTGGTATAGTTTGCCCGTTTTCAGACGACCTTTCCCCAAAGGTCGTCTGAAAACCCTGCCGCAACGCAGTTAAAACGGACACGGCAAGTCCCGCCCAAACCGATTTCCAACAACCCGCTCCAATCCCAAAACCATGACGGCACCCCTACCAACCGACTATATCGGACGCTTCGCCCCCAGCCCCACCGGCCTGCTCCACATCGGCTCGCTGCTGACCGCGCTTGCATCCTACGCCGATGCGCGCGCAAACCGGGGCAAATGGCTGGTCCGCATGGAAGACCTCGATCCGCCGCGCGAAATGCCCGGTGCCGCCGCGCATATCCTGCACACGCTTGAAGCCTTCGGTTTCGAATGGGACGGCGAAGTCGTTTGGCAGAGCCGCCGCCATTCCCTGTACAGGGACGCCTTGGGTCGTCTGAAAGAAAAAGGCCTACTCTATCCCTGTTATTGCAGCCGCAAAGACTGGCAGGCGGCCGCCGCCCAAGGTGCCGACGGATTCGTTTACAACGGACGCTGCCGCCGCCCCGAAGACCGCCCCCACACCGACAAACCGCCCGCATGGCGCATCCGCGTCAACGATGAAACCATCGGATTTGACGACGGTATCGTCGGACATTACGCCCAAAACCTCGCCCGCGACATCGGCGACTTCGTCCTCTTGCGCGCCGACGGATTTTGGGCGTACCAGCTTGCCGTCGTTGCCGACGATGCCGACCAAGGCATTACACACATCGTACGCGGGCAAGACCTGCTCGTTTCCACCCCGCGCCAAATCTACCTGCAACGCAACCTCGGCTTCGCTACCCCGCATTACGCCCACCTCCCGCTTTTGGTCAACAAACACGGGCAGAAATGGTCAAAGCAGACGCTTGCCCCCGCCTTGGACGAAAACCATAAAGAACAATTACTCCGCCAAGTCCTGCAATACCTCAACCTTCCGCCCGCACCCGAAGTTTCCCGCCCGCAGGCGCTTTTATCTTGGGCGATAGAACACTGGCAGCCGCATAAAATACCGATACGTGATATAGTTACGGAGTAGATTGGCGAGATTGCAACAAATTACTCGAGATATTATTCAAACGTAATTATTTTTTACATAACCCGCACATTAATACTTCATATTTACTATAATCGCCGTAACCAAATGCATAACGGGAAGACGGCTATCCGTGCCGACTTTTCACCCGACTGTCAAAAACTTAAAAATAACAAAAGTAAATCATTATGTTAAGTGTCATTATTGTTGAAGACGAAGTGCTCGCCGCAGAACGCCTGCGCATCTTGCTGGAAGAGTGCAACGTCGTGATTCTCAACGTATTCCACCACGCACAACCCGCTTTGGACTGGTTGAGTATGCACGAAGTCGATATCGTATTTGCCGACATCGGGCTGCCCGAAATTACCGGACTCGAGCTGGTCGAACGCATCAAACGCGTCGCCAAACGCCAGCCCGAAATTATCTTCACCACCGCCTACGAAGAACACGCCTTGCGCGCCTTCGAACTGGCGGCAGCCGACTACCTGCTCAAACCCATCCGCTCAACCCGCCTACAAGCGGCATTGGACCGGGTCAGCGAAAAATACCGCGAAAAAGCCGACGACTTTACCCATTTCCAAGTCTTCAGCCGCGACCGCATGATCGAAATCCCGTGGCAGCAGGCGCGTTATCTGATGGCGGAACACAAAACCGTCTTTCTGGTTACCGGCGACAGACAAAGCTACGAACTGCCCAAAACCCTGGTCTATTGGGAAGAATTGTTGGGCGAAAAAATCATCCGCCTCCACCGCAACGCCCTCGCCTTCCGCCACACCTTAGACTACCTGATACGGCTGGACGACGACGATGACAGCGATTCTGCCTGGGGTGCGCAGATATTGGACATCCCAAAGCCCCTGCCCGTCAGCCGCCGCCAGCTTTCCGCCATCCGCAAAATCCTCAAAAGCAAGGTGTAGATTTGCCGATAAACTCCGAACCCTGCCTTTCATGCGCAGGGTTTTGTTTTTCAGGTTCAACCTGCTGTTCATCAGGTGCATTAAAGTAAAAAAAATCGCAAGCCAAAATGAAAACAGGACATTTGTCAGCCACCTTTGCCGACTGCGCAGGAATGACGGCATTATCAGATCATCCTTTATGACTTGGCGACAAATAATCGCCGCCCGTCATCGAATCCCACGCTAGTCAGGGAATAGGAAAAGTTCGCCTCTTCGGCAAACAAGGTCGTCTGAAAACAAACGCCGCAGGTTGTGTTCAACCTGAAGCCGTTTTCAGACGACCTTTTGTCTGGTTTGGAAAGCCGGCGTATTATAGTGGATTAACTTTAACCCAGTACGGCGTTGCCTCGCCTTAGCTCAAAGAGAACGATTCTCTAAGGTGCTGAGGCACCAAGTGAATCGGTTCCGTACTATATGTACTGTCTGCGGCTTCGTCGGTCTTGTCCTGATTTAAAGTTAATCCACTATAAATCAGGACGGGCAGTGCCGTACGGGTTTGCACTTGACCCATACACCCTTCGAAACAAACGGGCGGCTTGGATGGCCGCCCGTTTGTTTGTCCCGTTGTTTATTTGATGATTTGGTTCAGCTCGCCTTTGGCGTAGCGGTTTGCCATTTTCTCAAGGGAAACGGGTTTGATTTTGCCTGCCTGCCCTTCGCAGCCGAATGCGAGGTAACGGTCGAGACAGATTTGTTTCATGGCTTCGACGGTTTTGCTCAGGTATTTGCGCGGGTCGAATTCGGACGGGTTTTCTGCCATGAAGCGGCGGATGGCGCCGGTGGAGGCGAGGCGCAGGTCGGTGTCGATATTGACTTTGCGCACGCCGTGTTTGATGCCTTCGACGATTTCTTCTACGGGTACGCCGTAGGTTTCGCCGATTTTGCCGCCGTATTCGTTGATGACTTTCAGCCATTCTTGAGGAACGGAGCTGGAGCCGTGCATGACGATGTGGGTGTTGGGCAGGGCTTGGTGGATTTCTTTGATGCGGTCGATGCGCAATACGTCGCCGGTGGGCGGACGGGTGAATTTGTATGCGCCGTGGCTGGTGCCGACGGCGATGGCGAGTGCATCCACGCCGGTGTCTTTGACGAAGCGCACGGCATCTTCGACGCTGGTGAGCATTTGGTCGTGGGAGAGTTTGCCTGCCGCGCCTACGCCGTCTTCTTCGCCGGCTTCGCCGGTTTCGAGGTTGCCCAAGACGCCGATTTCGCCTTCGACGGACACGCCGCAGGCGTGGGAGAAGTTGACGACGGTACGGGTGGCGTTGACGTTGTATTCATAGGTGGACGGGGTTTTGCCGTCTTCGAGCAGCGAGCCGTCCATCATGACGGAGGAGAAGCCCAGTTGGATGGAGCGTTGGCACACGTCGGGCGATGCGCCGTGGTCTTGGTGCATGACGACGGGGATGTGCGGGAATTCTTCAACGGCCGCCAAAATCAGGTGGCGTAAAAACGGCGCGCCTGCATATTTGCGCGCGCCGGCGGATGCTTGAACGATAACGGGAGCGTTGACTTGGTCTGCGGCTTCCATGATGGCGCGCATTTGTTCGAGGTTGTTGACGTTGAATGCGGGCAGGCCGTAGCTGTTTTCGGCGGCATGGTCGAGCAGTTGGCGCATGGATACGAGTGCCATTTAAATCTCCTTGGTGAGGTAGCGGGATGGTGATGTGGGAAATTATAATGTTTTTCTTATTAAAAAACTACACAGGGCTACATCAGTTTTATATATTAATGAGATTTTAAGCGGCTGCGGCGGGCAAACGGTGCGGTCGGTATTTGTCTGACATGGTTTATAATAACGGTTTGTTTTCGGGGTCGTCTGAAACGGCGGCGGGAGGTGTGTGATGGCTAAGTTGGCAGTGGCGGATGTGGATGCGGTGTTGTTTCAGACGACCTTGCGCGTGCAGGTGGGCGACGTGAATTACGGCGGCCATCTGGCGAACGATGCCGTTTTGCGCTTGTGCCACGAGGTGCGGATGCGTTGGCTGGCAGGTTTGGGCTGGAGCGAAACGGACGCGGGCGGCGCGGGGCTGATTATGGCGGACGCGGCGGTGCAATATTTGGCACAAGGCTTTTACGGCGATGAACTGTCGGCGGAAATGGGCATTGAGGACATCGGCAAGGGCGGATTCGCGCTGCTGTTCCGCCTGACGCGCATCGCGGACGGCAAGGTGCTGGCGCGGGCGCGCACGGGTATGGTGTGTTTCGATTATGCGCGCCAAAAGGTTTGCCGATTGCCGCAGGCTTTGAAAACCGTGTTGGAGGTCGTCTGAAAAATGTTGGCGTGCGATTTCGGACTGTCTTTAGACGGCTATTTGAAAATGTTGGGACAACAAGGCAAGTCGGCGCACACGCTGTCTGCCTACGGGCGCGATTTGACCGAACTTGTGCGGCTTTTGACGGAAGGGTCGTCTGAAACGGCGCAGGATTTGAAACGGCGCGATTTTGTGGCGGCGTTGAAACGGCTGTCGCAACAAGGCTTGAGCGAACGGACGCTGGCGCGCAAATTGTCGGCGTGGCGGCAATATTGCGGCTGGCTCGTGCAGTCGGGCATGATGGACAACGACCCAACCTTCAACCTGAAAGCCCCGCGCCTGCCCGAACGCCTGCCCAAAGCCCTGCCGCAGGAAGAGTTGAACCATATGCTCGACAGTGCGCCCGTTGATGACAGTTTGGCAGTGCGCGACCATGCCTTGTTTGAACTGATGTACGGCAGCGGCCTGCGCTTAAGCGAGATACACGGCTTGGATTTGGGCGATGTGTTGCTGGACGAAGGCTGGGTGAGCGTAACCGGTAAAGGCAGGAAAGAGCGGCAAGTCCCGTTGTCGGGCAAAAGCGTCGAAGCCTTGCGCGCCTATCTGTCCGAACGCGTAGCGGCAGACGGCGAAGCCGCGCTCTTTACCGGCAAAAACGGCACGCGACTCGGGCAGCGACAAATCCAAAAACGCCTTCAGGCATGGGCGGTGCAGCAGGGCAGCGGGCAACACATTTCCCCGCACATGATGCGCCACAGCTACGCCAGCCACCTTTTGCAATCCTCACGCGACATCCGCGCCGTGCAAGAACTGTTGGGACACAGCAACCTCTCGACCACGCAGATTTACACCAAGCTGGATTTCGACCATCTGGCCAAGGTTTACGACGAGGGGCATCCGCGGGCGAAACGGAAAAAGTAATTCAATAAAATCAACGGAAAACATCATGATCAGCATTTTCGACATTTTCAAAATCGGCATCGGCCCCTCCAGCTCCCACACCGTCGGCCCCATGAAAGCCGCCGCCGCCTTTTCAGACGACCTCAAACAATCAGGGCTGGACGCGCAAACCGAGCGCATCGTCATCGACATTTACGGCTCGCTGGCGCTGACAGGACGCGGACACGGCACATTCGACGCCCTCCTGCTCGGCTTGGAAGGCAGCCTGCCGCACGACATCCCCCTCGCCGACATCCCCGACCGTCTCGAACGCATCCGCACGCAACACACCCTCCGCCTCAACGGACGCGAAATCAGCTTCAACCCCGACAGCGACCTGAATATACGCGGCGACCAAGTGTTGCCCAAACACCCGAACGGACTGAATTTCACCGCCTACGGCAAAGACGGCGGCAAACTCAAAGAACAAATTTACTACTCCGTCGGCGGCGGCTTTATCGTTACCGATCAAGAGTTTGACAAACAAGCCGAACAAACGCGCCCAGTCCCCTACCCTTATACCAGCTGCGCCGAACTGCTCGCCCAATGCCGCATGAACCAGCTCGACATCTCCGAAGCCGTATTGGCAAACGAAGCCGCGCTTGCCGGTTGCAGCGAAGCCGAAATCCGCCGCCGCGTCGCCGGCGTTGCCGACGTTATGGAAGGCTGCATCAAACGCGGGCTGGCGGCAGACGGCGAACTGCCCGGCGGCTTGAACGTCCGCCGCCGCGCCCCGCAGCTTGCCGCCAAACTCAAAGCCCTGCGCGAAACCGAAATCGTCAACACCCAACTCTGGCCCATGGTTTACGCCATGGCGGTCAACGAAGAAAACGCCGCCGGCGGACGCGTCGTTACCGCCCCGACCAACGGCGCCGCCGGCATCATCCCCGCTGTCCTGCACTACTTCCGCAAGTTCAACCCGCACGCCACGCAAGAGCGCGTCGAAAACTTCCTGCTCACCGCAGGTGCCATCGGCATCCTCTACAAAACCAACGCCTCCATCTCCGGCGCGGACGTCGGCTGCCAAGGCGAAGTCGGCGTCGCCTGTTCCATGGCGGCGGGCGCATACGCCGAAGTCATCGGCGGCACGCCCAAACAAGTGGAAAACGCCGCCGAAATGGCAATGGAACACCATTTGGGCCTGACCTGCGATCCCGTCGGCGGATTGGTGCAAATCCCCTGCATCGAACGCAACGGCATCGCCGCCGAAAAAGCCCTCAAACTCGGCACCCTCGCCCTGCTGGAAGACGGCACGGACAAAAAAGTCTCGCTCGACGAAGTCATCCAAACCATGCTGCAAACAGGGCGCGACATGAAGTCCACCTACAAAGAAACCTCGCTTGCCGGACTCGCCATCACCCTCCAGAAAAAAGCCGTCCCCGTATCCGTCCGCGTTGTGGAATGTTGAAAACGGAAAAATATGAAAAAGGTCGTCTGAAACCGAGTACGAACAGGTTTCAGACGACCTTTCCGCCCACCCGAAACGCTGAATTTTCCAGCAAAATCAGGTATAATAACGGTCTATTTCCGTCCGTCGGACAGCTTGACCGTCCGGGTGGCGCGCCCAACTGTCGTTCAGACGACCTCAGCAGAAATTCTTTTAAAAAATCTTACAGATAAAGACCATGACTGACCAAAAACACGAAGAATACGGCGCCGACAGCATACAAGTGCTGGAAGGCTTGGAAGCGGTACGCAAACGCCCCGGTATGTATATCGGCGACACGCAGGACGGCAGCGGCCTGCACCACATGGTGTTCGAAGTATTGGACAACGCCATCGACGAAGCACTGGCGGGACATTGCGACAAAATCACCGTAACCATCCATGCCGACAATTCCGTCAGCGTGGCCGACAACGGGCGCGGTATGCCCACCGGCATCCACCCGAAAGAAGGACGCTCCGCCGCCGAAGTCATCATGACCGTGTTGCACGCGGGCGGCAAGTTCGACAACAACAGCTACAAAATCTCCGGCGGTCTTCACGGCGTGGGCGTGTCCGTCGTCAACGCGCTGTCCGACTGGGTAACGCTGACCATCTACCGCGACGGCAAAGAACACTTCGTCCGCTTCGTGCGCGGCGAAACCGAAGAGCCGTTGAAAGTTGTCGGCGATTCCGACAAAAAAGGTACGACCGTGCGCTTCCTCGCCAGCGCGGAAACCTTCGGCAACGTCGAATACAGCTTCGACATCCTCGCCAAACGCATCCGCGAACTTTCCTTCCTGAACAACGGCGTGGACATCGAATTGATTGACGAGCGCGACGGCAAACACGAAAGCTTCGCTCTTTCCGGCGGCGTGGCAGGTTTCGTGCAATACATGAACCGCAAAAAAACGCCGTTGCACGAAAAAATCTTCTATGCGTTCGGCGAGAAAGACGGCATGAGCGTCGAATGCGCGATGCAGTGGAACGACAGCTATCAGGAAAGCGTGCAGTGCTTCACCAACAACATCCCGCAACGCGACGGCGGTACGCACCTGACCGCGTTGCGCCAAGTGATGACGCGCACCATCAACAGCTACATCGAAGCCAACGAAGTCGCCAAAAAAGCCAAAGTTGAAACGGCCGGCGACGATATGCGCGAAGGTTTGACCTGCGTGTTGTCCGTCAAATTGCCCGACCCGAAATTCTCGTCGCAAACCAAGGACAAACTGGTTTCCAGCGAAATCGGCCCCGTCGTCAACGAAGTCATCAACCAAGCCCTGACCGACTTCCTTGAAGAAAATCCGAACGAAGCCAAAATTATCACCAGCAAAATCGTTGATGCCGCCCGCGCGCGCGAAGCCGCCCGCAAAGCCCGCGAAATCACCCGCCGCAAAGGCGTGATGGACGGCTTGGGGCTGCCCGGCAAACTCGCCGACTGCCAAGAAAAAGACCCTGCATTGTCAGAACTTTATCTGGTCGAGGGCGATTCCGCCGGCGGCTCAGCCAAACAAGGCCGCGACCGTAAATTCCAAGCCATTTTGCCGCTCAAAGGCAAAATCCTGAACGTCGAAAAAGCCCGCTTTGAAAAAATGCTCGCCAGCCAAGAGGTCGCCACCCTGATTACCGCGCTGGGCGCAGGCATCGGCAAAGAAGAGTTCAACCCCGAAAAACTGCGTTACCACCGCATCATCATCATGACCGATGCCGACGTGGACGGCGCGCACATCCGCACCCTGCTCCTGACCTTCTTCTACCGCCAAATGCCCGAACTGGTCGAGCGCGGCTACATCTACATCGCCCAGCCGCCGCTCTACAAAGCCAAATACGGCAAGCAGGAGCGTTACCTCAAAGACGAGTTTGAAAAAGACCAATGGTTGCTCGGCCTCGCTTTGGAAAAAGCCAAAATCGTTTCAGATGGCCGCACCATCGAAGGCGTAGAACTTGCCGACACCGCCAAACAATTCCTGTTGGCGAAAACCGTTATCGAACAGGAAAGCCGCTTCGTGGACGAACTCGTCCTACGCGCCATGCTGCACGCGTCGCCCATCGATTTGACGTCGTCTGAAAATGCCGATAAAGCCGTTGCCGAACTTTCCGGTCTGCTCGACGAAAAAGAAGTCGCCCTCGAACGCATCGAAGGACACGAAGGCAACCGTTTCATCAAAATCACCCGCAAGCTGCACGGCAACGTCATGATCAGCTACATCGAACCCAAGTTCCTCAACAGCAAAGCCTACCAAACCCTCACCCAAACCGCCGCCGCGCTCAAAGGCTTGGTCGGCGAGGGTGCCAAGCTTTATAAAGGCGAGAACGAATATGATGTGGACAGCTTTGAAACCGCGCTGAACATCCTGCTCCAAAACGCCCAAAAAGGCATGTCCATCCAGCGATACAAAGGATTGGGCGAGATGAACCCCGAGCAGCTTTGGGAAACCACGATGGACCCCGCCGTGCGCCGTTTGTTGAAAGTGCGCATCGAAGACGCCATCGCCGCCGATGAAGTGTTCGTTACCCTGATGGGCGACGAAGTCGAACCGCGCCGCGCCTTCATCGAAAACAACGCCCTGATTGCGCAAAATATTGATGCTTGATAGGGGCTGAAACATGAAAAGGTCGTCTGAAAATGGGGATTTCCGGTTTTCAGACGACCTTTTTGATTGGTGGGAACCAAGACAAATAAAACAAATACGGCTGATTCATTTATTTTTTGATATGACACCTACCGTCATTCCCTGTACGGACAGAGATAGGCATCCCAAAATAGCTTT
>NZ_KV814911.1:39732-75844 GCF_001814135.1 Neisseria sp. HMSC067H09
ATAGGCATCCCAAAATAGCTTTCTTGTTTTCATTTACCCTATTTTGTGGGCGAAGCCCACGCTACAAATTGCACAGAACAGACACGTAGCGTGGGCTTTGTCCACGAATTATTTTTGAGGTAAGGTCATCTGAAATCTCCCCGCACCGTCATTCCCGCGCAGGCGGGAATCCAGGCTTCTGCATTTTGAGAATGCTTCAAAGCTGCTGCAACTTCAACTTTCCGAACTCCTGACAACGCGGGGATGATGCCCAAATAAACAAGCAACCGCAGCTTGTTTGCCCACGGATTGATTCTTATCTACAAACAGTCGTCTGAAAAACCTAAGTACAATTTTCAGACGACCTTTTATCGAAACAACACGTGGGCAAAGTCCACGCTACGATGTCTGCCCTGAAAGTTTGTAGCGCGGGCCTTGCCCGCGAAATAGAGCGAATGAAAACAAGAAAGCTATTTTGGGATGCCTATCTCTGTCCGTACGGGGAATGACGACAATAAGCATTTCAGACGACCTTCAGACAGGTTTGGCTGCAATACCGTAGGGGCAAATCAAGACCCAACGAATTCTTTTCGCCCCAATACCTTGTCGGGTTTACCAACCCGCCCTGCTCCACCCGTAAGCCGAAAATTCCTGCCCGACACCCCCCAACAAAAAACAAACCCTGTTGCAATATCATAAATTACGGTAAATTCGTAAAGGAAACCCCTTACCTTCCAACCATCAAGGAGTAAGCCATGCGTTTGATTATCGCCGCCCCCGCCAACGGAACAACATTAAAAAACGCGCTCAAGGCGCATTTGCAAAACGATCCGCGAGTTGACAGCCTAACAGATTTATCCTCACCGGATGGCACCTATCCGCAGCTTTCATTTGCTGCGGCGCAGGAGGTAGCGTCAGGGAGAGCCGACCGCGCTATTTTAATTTGCGGTACAGGAGTAGGTACGGCGATTGCCGCAAATAAAGTCCACGGCATACGGGCAGCAACGGCGCATGATTTAATCACATTGCGCGGCTCGGTAGAAAACTACGATGCACAGGTATTGTGCATGGGACAAAACGTCATCGCCGCCCCCGCCGCATGGGCATTGGTGGACATTTGGCTGAATTTGCGCCACAACACGGATAGCGGATACGCTCCGAAAGTCGGTGAAATCGAAGCTTACGAATGCGGTAAGTAGTACGGTTTTTGCAAAAGGTTAATCTAGACTCGCCATTCTCGCCCCGCTTGTATGAAGATGGCCCATCGCAGCATGAGCTTTACCCGCAGATTATTTTTGAGGTAAGGTCGCCTGAAATCTCCCTACCGCCGTCATTCCCGCACAGGCGGGAATGACGGCCTCGGCATTTTGGGAAGATTTCAAGGATGCCGCAACTTCAAATTTCTAGATTACCGCCTGCGCGTGAATGACGAAATTGCAGCCCTCTTGTTTTGACCTGCCATATTTCGCGGCCAAAGCCCACGGATTAAGTTCTATCCAAAAAAAACGGTCGTCTGAAAAGCCTGCCGTACACAGGGATTCAGACGACCTTTTATTTAACGGATTAAAATAAAACAGGATATTCACACCAGCCATTTCTGCGCCGAAAGAATCAGAAATAATGGTATAGACAGAGCAGCTTGTCGGGGAAAAATGCGAACCGACCTACAACCAGCATACTACGTATCCCCCCGCATTTTATCCAAGGATACAAAAAGAGCCTGCATAAAGCAGGCTCTTTTTTAAACTAACCGTATCAGATTAGAATTTGTGGCGCAGACCAACTGTACCAGCAGTTTTCTCGTATTTGTTGTCGCCTTTGCCTTCTCTCAACCAACCGGCAGAAATCAGGGCAGAAGTGCGTTTAGAGAAGTCGTAGTCAGCACCGACGATTACTTGGTTGTATCGGCTGTTGCCTTGTTTTACGCCATTTTCTTTAGCTTTGAAGCCGTGAGCGTAAGATACGCGGGGCATTACATTACCCATGCGGTAACCTGCAGTTGCAGCAACTTCAGTACGTTCGTTTTTCTTAGCATCAGTTACGTCAGCTTTGAAACCTTCGTATTGACCTGCAACAGAAACCAATACATTGTTTGCATCGTAACCAGCTACCAAACGGTGTACTTGGTGATCTTTATAAGTATCAGCAGCCAAAGTAGTATTTCTGTTGAACGAATTCAAGTAATCTTTGTCCAGAACAGAATGTTTAGCAAAAGAACCAGCATAGCGACCGAAGAAGCCGGCATTCTCATAGTTCAGACCCAAACCGTAAGAGTCACGGCTTTTTACATCATGAGTATACTTGTCATCAGGATTAGCATTGTCACGCGGTTGGTATTGTACGCTTGCGCTGAAACCGGACAATACAGGTGAATCGTAGCGTGCAGACACTTTACGATCTTCTACACGTTCAAGTTTGCCTAATGACAAAACATCTGCGTTTGCATCACTGGCTTCCCAAGGATCGATGCTGTCGCTGCTGTCTTTCAGAGGGGTATTCAGTTTACCCGCACGGATTTTACCGAAGCCGCCTTCCAAACCGATGAAGGACTCGCGAGTACCCCAACCTTTGTCAGTACCGGCAACAGAAGTATTTTGCTCTACTTGCCAAATAGCGTTCAGGTTGTTGCTCAGGTGCTCATGACCTTTGAAACCGATGCGTGAACCGTAGTCAGCAATTTCAGTAGCAGTTTTGGTTGTATCCTTGGTAGTTACACCGTTAACTGTAGTTTTTTCTTTAACTCGGGAAATGTCAACACCGGCTTTAACTTGACCGTACAGAGTCACATCAGCCATAGCTGCAACAGGCAGAGCTGCCAGAGTCAGAGCAATCAGAGATTTTTTCATTGCTGTATTCCTTTTCTATCGTGAAGAAATAACTTAAGCAGACCCGGACAGAGTCCGCTTAGGCTTTACATTATCGCTGGAATCAGCGATTCCATGACTCTCACTATAATTGTTCCTTTCTAAAAAAACAAACTTTATTCACTTCCCCTTCTTCCCCCCTTACGCCACACCACCCTGCCAACAACATAATATTCAAAATATTTCCTTTATAAATCATATGGTAATACCGATTTTCCTATTGTTTGCATTTTTACAACACAGATTTCCCGAACGGTAGTTTTTTAGGACTGACTGTTGCTTTTTGGCTAATTTAGGCAAGCGAGGAAACTGGAAACATCGTTCAGGTATTCATGCCTGCATTTACCCTGATAGGGTTTGCCGGGCATAAATATCTCCCGATCTGCGGTGGCTGTCATTCCAGCCCCGTAGTACAGGCTTTATCTGCGGGTTGGTTTATCGAAAAGAGCAAAGGTCGTCTGAAAAGAATGCGTATAGATTTCAAACGACTTTTTATAGTGTATGAAAATAAAGACAGGATATTTCAAATCGTCATTCCTGATGTGAAAGAAATACAAGAGCTTGAGTACGGTAATTTTTGAATATTTTTCTAAAAATCAATGCTTGGATCTCTGTCGGCGCGGGAATGACCAGAATTTTCTTTATTGAAGGGAAGAATAGGTTTGACAGTATTTCGGACGGCCTCACAGCCATTCGGGCATTTCGGGACGGATGATGCCGAACTCGGGCGGATAATCCACCCCGGTCAGATACAGCCCATCAGGCATAAAAGTCGGAGGGGCTTTTAATCGACTGCGTTCTTCAATTAAGGCTTGGAATTCAGAAACGCTCAGCCTACCACTACCGACATAAACCAATGCGCCCATAATATTACGCACCATATGGTGTAGAAAGGCATTGCCGTGCAAATCCAGTTTGAGAAGTTGCGGCGTACCGCTGATTTTTGCTCTGTATAGGGTTTTAACGGGTGATTTTGCTTGGCATTCGGCAGCACGAAAGCTGGAGAAATCATGTTCGCCTTCTAATAATAATGCCGCCTGCTGCATTTTGTCAGGATCGAGTTTGAGGTGCGTCCATCCTACCCTGCCTTGCAATATCGGGGAGCGGACGGGAGATGATTCCAAAAGGTAACGATACTTTCTACCGTATGCGTCAAAACGAGCGTGAAAATGTGGGGCGACTTGCTGTGCGAACAATACAGCCACACCTTCAGGAAGATAAGCATTGACGCCCCGCACCCATGCCTGCTCGGGACGGACTACTGTGGTATCGAAATGGACGACTTGCGCAGTCGCGTGTACGCCTGTGTCGGTTCGTCCGGCGACTATGGTTCGGATGGCTTCACCCGCAATTTGGCTGAGTGCATATTCTAAGGTCGTCTGAACAGTAGGCAAGTCGCCAGCTTGTTTTTGCCAGCCGTAAAATCGGCTGCCATCATAAGACAGGATTAATGCCCAACGGCAAACTGCGGGCTGCTTTGAAGAAGGAAACATCATAATCGGTGAAGGCTCGATATTCGAACAAAATCATACGAAAATTGCTTATCCGACAGTATAGCAATAAAAAAGATGCCGCTTTTAGAAACGGCATCTTTATTTTTCTTTCCCAAAAGGGATTGTCAGATTAATCAGCCTAACTCTGCCAACAAGGCTTTGGTTTTATCCAAGATATCGCCGGTAGCCTCTTCCATCAGCTCTTGCAAAGTTTCACGGGCTGCACCGGGGTCTCCAATTTCGACATACATTTTTGCCAATTCGTATTTGGCTTCTAAAGGAGCGGTCATTCCGACGGATTCGGAAATAAAGCCTGAGTCAAATGCCGACTTGCTTACTTCTTCATCAACTGTTAGGTTTTCCCATTCGATGGTCTCTTCTACTCCGTTACCTTGGGAATCAGCCAATCCGAAATCTTCGTCGCTTTCTTGGAAGGTAATGCCTTCATCTTGTTTGATTTCAAAAGGCTCTTCGGCTACGGCTTCATCGGCTGAGGTATCAACGGAAGCAAACTCTAAAGCCTCGTCCCCATTTAATTTTTCAGACGATGTTTGCTCAGATGTTGTGAACTCAGGCAGCGGCTCGATAGGCTGGGATTCGGTTTTTTCCGAGAAGAAGTCCCATCCTTCTTCTACTTCTTCAAAGTCTTTGACATTTTCTGCGCCAACAGTCTGCTCCTGCTGTTGAACCTCAGAAGCGTCGGAGGCTTCGTAGTCAAACTCCAAATCAGAAACTTCTTCCTCAACGGCGGATTCGGTATAAGAATACTCTTCCTCACCTACTGAGGCATCCGCCTCTTTGGTTTCTTCACTAGCGTCATGGAAAGACGTGTCAAAGTTTGATTGAACCTCATCAAATTGCTGAATATGAGCTGTATTATCAGGCTCTTCTACTGATTCCTCTTGATGTCTGCTTTCTATAACTACTGAAACCGGTTGATACGGATTCTCCGGCTCGGGCTCATAGACACTTTCTGTCGATTCAACAGAGTCCCAATCCAAATCACGGCGTTTTTCCGTTTCCTCATCCACGGTAACTGCGCTGGATACGATACCGACGTGCTTATCGTCAATATCATCGATATTGATATTGATCTCATCTTCAGCGGCTTCTTTGGCTGCATTGGGCTGTACAAAAAAAGCCTCGTCGTCAAAATCATCCTCGATAGACAGTCCGTCAGGCTCTTCTGCCGGAACAGCTTTCGCTTGAACAAACTGTTCGGGCTTCGCCTCGTCAGCTATCACGGTTTCTGCAAAGCTAATGTCGTCATCTTCTTCGTCATATCCTGCAGAAGGAACAGGTACGGCAGGCGCGACAGCAGCTGCTTTTCGTTTGCCCAAAGCTTTCAGCAACAGCAACAATGCCAGCAGAGCACCGCCGCCGATTAACAGCCAGCGCCACAATCCGCCATCTTCAGACGACTCTTCTACTGCTTCGTTTTGAGTATCGGAATTTTGCTGGGCAGCCAAAGCTTCTTCAACTTGGGCTTCCTGCGTAGATTTTGCCGTTTCACTTGCAGCGGTTTGTTCTGCGATGCCGGGTTGCAATACTTCCTCTGTGCCTACGGATGAAGCAGCTTGTTCTTGTGTTGCACCCTGTGGAGCGGAAGCGGTTACTTGTGCTGGTTGTTGTTCAAGCTTGGCTTCTTTGTTTGATTTGACCCCTTCGCCAGCCTTATTTTCACCTGCCTTATTTTCCGCAGATGCATTAGTTTTGGCAGCTTCTGATTTTTCAGACGATGCTTTAGATGCTGCTGCGGTCTGCGGCTGCTGTTTATCAGACACAAGAGGCTTCTCGGCGGCCTGTTTAGCGGCTGCCTGTTTCATATCGAACTGGGTCGGGATATTCAATACTTTGCCAGCCAACATATGGTCGGCATTTTTATTGATGAACACACTAGGGTTGGCTTTTACCAATGCCTGTATTGCCTGCTCGACCGTCATACCTTGAGGACGGATACGGGTCGCAATTTCAGTCAGGGTTTCACCCTGTTTGACTAAATGTCGTTTGCCATAACGCGGCTCGCCCTGTACAGAAGAGGTTGCATTTTGCGTCTGTTTAGGCTGTGCTTGGGTATTTTTTGACTTTTTATTGTCGATTCCTTCTTTACGCGTATTATTCGCAACATCTGCAGACGCATTTCCACTACGCAGCGCACGGTTAATCCGTTCGCGTGCAGCTTGACGGTCTATCTGCTGGGAAGCGTATGCGGGAGGCGGCTCCTGACGAACGCGGGGCGTACTGTCGCCCTTGACCGAGTAATCAGCCGGATCGATGATTGCGGTATATTCTCGAGATTGAGAGCCGGTACTGACTTGGAAAATCAGCACAGGGTCTTTGATAGCTTTAGCCGAACGGATATTGATGACGGCACGATCGCCCGCTCTGTGAACGCTGGTTCTGAGGTTGGCATTAGATACGGAAGCCTTGCCGCCGTTAAACAATGCCTGTGCTTCTTCTCCGGTTACGGTGATATTGCCGGAAAACGGCTCACCCAAATGCGATTGAACATTCAAACCGCCCAACCCTGCGCTTGCACCCACCGAAACCGCTAAGGCAACGGAAGCTGCGATAAGTTTGATTTTGTAATGTTTTTTCAAAACTTGTCCCCTATGAAATGAATCCTGCTGTACTGCCGAGTACTTAACCGTCTATTACGATATATTACGTTATGATATAGTCTAAGTCCCTAATCTGCCAAGTAACACTGTCATTTATGTTATCAAAAATGACATAAACCGTTACTGTTTGCATCGGTGTGTTTCTTTTTTGCAAATCTATCGAGAACTTATTTTATCATTCCGTTTGCATTTTTAAAACCCTGCAACAAACTGCCGGCATATCAAACAAACCAAAGTTTCAGATTTACGGTAATGCAAAAAACCGCAGCTGCCTGTATGATTGACGTTTGATTGTTTGGTTTCCTCATTTTTGTTTTTTATATATGAAAATTCTGAGTGATTTATTGGCGGTAATTTTATTTTTTCTGACTTATACGGTTACGAAAGACATGATCGCCGCGACTGCCGTAGCTTTGATAGTCGGTGTTTTACAGGCGGCCTTTACCTATTGGAAATTTAAAAAGCTGGATACGATGCAGTGGGTCGGATTGGTTTTAATCGTGGTATTCGGCGGGGCGACCATCCTGCTGAAAGATCCTCGATTTATCATGTGGAAACCGTCCGTATTGTTTTGGATAGGCGCACTGGTCCTGCTTTTCAGCCACCTTGCCGGTAAAAACGGACTTAAGGCGACAATGGGCAAGGAACTCGAATTGCCCGATACCGTCTGGAATAATCTGACCTATGCTTGGGTAGCGTTTCTCGTATTTATGGGCATAGCCAACTGGTTTGTATTCACTCATTTTGAAAGCCATTGGGTGAATTACAAGATGTTCGGTTCGACCGGACTGATGTTCGCTTTTTTTATCGCTCAAGGTATTTATTTGGGCAAACATTTACCAAAGGAGAATTAAGCAATGGAATATTATATGCTTTTGGCCACTGATGCAGACGACGTGTATGAAGCCCGTATGGCTGCACGTCCCGATCATCTGAAACGTTTGGAAGCCCTGCAAGCCGAAGGGCGCCTTCTGACGGCCGGACCCAATCCCCTGCCCGACAATCCCGAACGCGTCTCCGGCAGCCTTATCGTCGCCAAATTCGCATCGCTTGACGAAGCCCAAGAATGGGCGGAACAAGATCCTTATGTCGCTGCGGGCGTATATGAGGAAGTTTTGATTAAGCCCTACAAAGCTGTTTTTAAATAATGAATATGCGTTCAGCAATAGAAGGTCGTCTGAAAACTCTAAACCCTCAGATATTCGAGTTTCAAGACGACAGCCATTTGCACAAAGGACACGCAGGCAATAAAGGCGGGGGGCATTATGCTGTAACCGTCGTCAGCGAGGCTTTCACCGGGATGAAACGTATCGAACGCCAACGCATGGTTCAAAACCTGCTCCAAGACCTGTTTGCCGGCGGTTTCATCCACGCCTTGAGCATTAAGGCGGCAACGCCCGACGAATATTTCCATTGAATTATCCGCAGTGTTTCAAATTAAAGAGAAGATTATGAGAAAAACCCATTTTACAGCCGCATTGGTTATGGCCGCCCTATCCGGCAGCCTGTTTGCCCAAACCCTGGTTACCGTCAACGGACAAGCCATCGACAGCAGCGTGATTGACGGACAAGTTGCCGCCTTGCGTGCTGAAAATAAACAAATCCAGGATTCGCCACAACTGCGACAAGAATTGACCAACCGACAAGTTATCAGCACGGTTATCGCGCAAGAAGCCAAACGCCGCAAACTGGACCAAAGTGCGGAATTCAAAAAAGCCCTTGAACAAGCCCGTGCAGATGCGAAGAAACAAGGCGCTGACAAAAAACCGTCCTTCAAAACAGAATGGGCGGCATTTGAAGACGACCTGCTCGGACAGGCCCTGGCCATCGACGTATTGCGCAAAAATCCTGTCAACGAACAAGAAATTAAAAAATCCTACGATGAATTTGCCAAATTCTACCAAGGCAGTCAGGAAGTCCGCTTAGGGGAAATCGTTACCCGAACTAAAGCCGACGGACAAAAAGCCGCTGCCGATTTGAAGGCGAAGAAGGCTTTTACCGCAGTATTGAAACAATATTCGATTGACGAAGAAGCCAAAAAAGCAGGCGGCATTCCTCAAGCTTATGTTCCGCTGAAAGACTTGCAAGAAGCCGCACCGCCTCTGTACGCAGCAGTCAAAGACCTGAAAAAAGGTGAAGCGACATCCGAACCGCTGCAAGACGGTAATTCTTACGCCGTGTTTTACGTTGACGACCGCCGCGATGTCAAAGTTCCTGCCTTTAACGAAATCAAAGGCAACATAGCCCGCGACCTGAGTACTGCCCGCATTGACGACACTATGCGTGCTCTCTTGCAAAAAGCCGACATCAAACCTGCCAAATAACCTTTAAGCTTCCTATAACGGATAAGTAAAGGAAATTAAGCCGGATTCTTTTTGCGGCATTGATGCAATCCACCTAAAGGTCGTCTGAAACCATAACGTTTTTCAGACGACCTTTTCTACCTGCATTGCTGTCGAAACACTTTTGTATTTGAATCTGCCGTCAACCAATCTTTTGAAATAGAGATAAAGAACCGCTATGCGAGCCGTCATTCAAAAAGTGAGTTGTTCCCGCGTCGATGTATTGGACGGAAATCATAAGGAAACCTGCGCAGAAATCGATAACGGGTTGATGATATTGCTCGGCGTTACCCACAACGATACCGAATTAGATGCGCGCTACATTGCCGACAAAGCCGCCAATCTGCGTATTTTCGAAGACGATGCCGGCAAATTGAACCTGTCCGTTAAAGATGTTGGCGGCTCAATCCTGCTGGTTTCCCAATTCACATTGTATGCCGATGCACGAAATGGCCGCCGCCCGTCTCTCTCGGCAGCCGCCCCTGCCGAACAGGCGCAAACGCTCTATCTGCATACCGCAGAACTATTGCGCGGACATGGTTTGAACGTACAAACCGGCCGCTTCCAAACGCATATGCAGGTCAGCCTGTGCAACGACGGCCCCGTTACTCTGCTGCTGGACTCGTCAAAACTGTTTTGACGAAAATCCTGCTGCAAGATATAGTGGATTAAAATAAAAATGAGACAAGGCGCCAACGCCCGCCGTGTACGGGTAGTACATAAGGGCGTTGGCAACGCCGTATCATTGCAATTTTAATCCACTATAAAACAAGGATTGCCCTTGCCTCAGTCGCCTGAAAAACCAAAAATTAGGTTTTCAGACGACCTTTTTTTATTCGATCCTGATTCGAAGTGGACTCTATATCTTGCTACTATGCCAACGTCTCCACTACTACCCGCGCGCCTAATTCTTCCTTCAAAGGCAATGCGTTCAAGCGTTGCAAGGTCGTCTGAAATTCGGCGAACGGTATCGGTTCCGAACCGAAACGATGCATATGCAGGGTATCTTGCTGACAGTCAATCAACTCGATGCCCAATCCAGCAAGAAACGGGACGGCGCGCGCGAAGGCGATTTTGGAGGCATCCGGCTCAAGGGCGAACATGGATTCTCCGTAAAACACCCGTCCGATTTGTACGCCGTAAAAGCCGCCCGCCAGTTTCAGACGACCTGTTTCATCGGGATAGAAACATTCAAACGAATGCGCGTGCCCCAAGCGGTGCAGCTCGGTATAAGCGGCTTGGAATTCGGGAACAATCCATGTGCCGTCCTGACCGGGGCGCGGAAAGGCGGCGCAATGTGCAATGACGGTTTCGAAGCATTGGTTGACCGTTACCCGATAGGGTTTGTTGCGCAAGGTTTTCGCCAACGAACGCCCGATATGCAGATTTTCAGGAACGATGACGGCACGCGGATCTATGGTATGCCAAAAAAACCAGCCGTCTTCGCTGAACCACGGGAAAACCCCTTGCCGATACGCCGACAGCAGCCGTCCCGTGTCCAAATCGCGGCTGATACCGACCACGCCGTCGCACTCTTCCAGCGCGTAAAACGGGTCGGGAAAAGTGTAATCATTAGGGTAAAGCAAGGGGATACTCATTAAAAATCCTAAGGTATAGTGGATTCACTTTAAACCGGTACGGCATTGCCTCGCCTTGTCCTGATTTCAATTTATAGTGGATTAACTTTAAACCAGTACGGCGTTGCCTCGCCTTGCCGTACTATCTGTACTGTCTGCGGTTTCATCGCCTTGTCCTGATTTAAATTTAATCCACTATAATCCACTATATTATTCTGATTTGCAGCGGCATGATGTTCATGTTCCGCAAAAAATTTCAGACGACCCCAAATTCTCATCCGAGGTCGTCTGAACATCAAACATCTTTTAAAACGGGAATCAGCGTTTGCTCTTCGCTTGGCATTCGCCGCACACGCCGTACATATAAAGCGCGTGGTCAACGATGCGGTAGCCGTTTTCTTCCGCGATTTTGTCTTGCAAGGCTTCGATTTCAGGATTGTGGAATTCCGTTACCTCGCCGCATTTCACGCAGACGATATGGTCGTGGTGGTCGCCTTTGTCCAATTCGTAAACCGCCTTGCCGGTTTCAAAATGGTGGCGCTGCAAAATGCCTGCCTGCTCGAACTGGGTCAACACGCGGTAAATCGTCGCTACGCCGATTTCCACACCCTCTTCCAGCAAAATACGGTACACATCTTCGGCACTCAAATGCTCTTCAGCATGCGACTCGAACAAATCCAAGATTTTCAAACGCGGACCGGTAACCTTCAAGCCGCTGTCTTTCAATTGCGCAATATTGCTGAATTTTTCCATAATATTCAATATCCCTGTGAAGTAATAGACGTTATAATACGCAATTTCAGCCCGCTTGCCCACTATTACGCCATAGCGGTTTGCAATAAAACCACAAGTTTTGTTTGCATACAAACGATAGCCGGCTGAAATTATAATCAAAGAGATGATTATCGTTTGCTTTTTCAAAAAATTCAAGCAATGATACCCTTCCACCCGAATTCGAACAGAAAGGCATATCCGTGAACAAACCCCTCTGTCTTGCCCTCGCCGCCCTCATCGGACTTTCCGCATGCAGCGCCGAACGCGTTTCCCTGTTCCCCTCTTACAAACTCAAAGTCATCCAAGGCAACGAACTTGATCCCCGCGCCGTCGTCTCCCTCCAAGCAGGCATGAGCCGCGACCAAGTCCAACTCCTGCTCGGCACCCCGCTGCTGCGCGACGCATTCCATGCCGACCGCTGGGACTACACATTCAATACCAGCCGCAACGGCATCATCAAAGACCGCAGCAACCTCACCGTTTATTTTGAAAACGACGTCCTTGTCCGCGCAGAAGGCGACGCCATCCAAAAATCCATCGAAACCCTCCAAGCCGAACAAAGAGCAGCCCAAACTGCACAATAATCATTAAGGAAACCGCATGAGCGCATTGAAAATCGCCATCGCCGGCGTCAACGGCCGCATGGGGCGCGTACTGGTTGAAGCCGTCAACAATCATCCCGACACCGTCCTCTCCGGCGCACTCGAACATTCAGGCTCTGAAGTCTTAGGCTTGGACGCAGGCTTCGCCTCCGGCATCAAAACCGGCATCACCATTTCAGACGACGTTGACGCCGTCCTCGCCCAAAGCGACGTACTCATCGACTTCACCCGCCCCGAGCCGACCCTCAAACACCTGCAAAAATGCGTTGAAAAAGGCGTCAACATCATCATCGGCACCACCGGCTTCGACGACGCAGGCAAAGCCGCCATCCGAGCCGCAGGCGAAAAAACAGGCGTCGTCTTCGCCGCCAACTTCAGCGTCGGCGTCAACCTCACCTTCCACATCCTCGACACCGTCGCCCGCGTCCTCAACGAAGGCTACGACATCGAAATCATCGAAGGCCACCACCGCCACAAAGTCGACGCCCCCAGCGGCACCGCCCTGCGCATGGGCGAAGTCATCGCCGACGCACTCGGCCGCGACCTCAAACAATGCGCCGTTTACGGCCGCGAAGGCCACACCGGCCCACGCGATCCCTCTACCATCGGCTTCGCCACCGTCCGCGCAGGCGACATCGTCGGCGACCACACCGCCCTCTTCGCCACCGACGGCGAACGCGTCGAAATCACCCACAAAGCCAGCAGCCGCATGACCTTCGCCGCCGGCGCCGTCCGCGCCGCAGTTTGGGTCAACGGCAAAACAGGTTTGTACGACATGCAGGACGTTTTGGGATTGAAAAACCGCTAAAGCCGTTTTCATCCGCATGACACAAAAAGGTCGTCTGAAAAATGTTTTTCAGACGACCTTTTACATGATTCCGCAATATGAAACCTTAAAACAACTTCCGCACTTCCGCTTCAATATCGTCGGCGCGCATAAAAGTTTCGCCGATAAGGAAGGTATGTACGCCGTGGCTGCGCATAAAATCGACATCGGATTTGCTTCGGATGCCGCTTTCGGTAACGACGGTTTTACCTGCCAGTGCAGGCAGTAAATCCAGAGTCTGCTGTAAAGATACGTCGAATGTCCGCAGGTTGCGGTTGTTTACGCCCCATAGGGGTGTTGTCAGATTTCGGCATTTTTCCAATTCGGAAGCATCATGCAGTTCCAACAATACGTTCATGCCTAATTGATGGGCTACTGCTTCAAAATGTTCTAATTGTTCTTGCTCAAGCGCGGCGGCAATCAGTAAGACGGCATCAGCACCCCAGGCACGCGCCTGATAAATCTGATACTCATCGATGATGAAGTCTTTTCGTAAAACGGGAAGCCCGACTGCCGCACGTGCCGCTTTCAAATATTCGGGAGAGCCTTGGAAATATTGTTCGTCAGTCAATACCGACAAGCACGCAGCTCCGGCATTTTCATAGGCACGGGCAATCTGTGCAGGATGGAAATCTGGGCGGATCAGTCCTTTGCTCGGGCTGGCTTTTTTAATTTCAGCAATAACGGCAGGGCGGTTTTGCTCGTGTTTGGTACGGATAGAGTCAAAAAAACCGCGCACAGGCAAGGCAGCATCTGCCTGTTTTTTCATTTCATCCAAAGAGACAGAAGCTTTTTGGGCGACGACTTCCTGGGCTTTAGTTGCAAGGATTTTATTCAGAATATCGGTCATAACAGGTTTCCTGCACGGCAAAGCCGTCATCTTAACACAAGAGGTCGCCTGAAAAATAAAACGAGGTAAACAAAACAAGCCGTACGGAATCTTTCCGACGGCTTGTTGATACGAAACCCAAACAATTATTTGGCAGCGTCTTTCATTTTGTCCGCAGCATCTTGAGTTGCATCGGCGGCTTTGTTTAAAGCATCTTTAGCAGCATTTTTTGCATCTTTGGCAGCTTCTTCAACTGCTTTTCCTGTGGCTTCGGCTGCATTTGATAAGGCTTTATCTGCATTTTCCTTAGCGTCGGAGACGGCTTTATCTGCGCTTGCCTTAGCATCGGCAGCAGCATCTTTAACATCAGAAACGGCTTTTTCGGCAACGTCTTTGGCATCGGCAGCCGCATCTTTTGCTTCGGAAGCAGCAGCATTGGCATCAGAAGCTACGGCAGAAGCAGCCTCTTGGGTTTGTTGTTTGGCCTCTTGAGAGCATGCAGCCAAGCCGGCCATCATCATCGCAGCAATCAGTAATTTTTTCATGTTTTATCCTTTCTTAATCTGGAAAACACCTACCCCTTTTCAGGCAGGCGTGGGAATCATAACATAACGGACCAGTAAAATAGGGCAGTTTAACGGTAAATAACAGGCTGTTTACTTTTATTGAAAAAAAATTCAAAAAACTTATTGACGAGCAGGATGTCGGCCAATATAATTCATAGCTTGTCGGGTCGTTAGCTCAGTCGGTAGAGCAGCGGACTTTTAATCCGTTGGTCGAGCGTTCGAATCGCTCACGACCCACCAAATATCAAAACCTGCTTTGAAAAAAGCAGGTTTTTTTTATGTTCTCCGGAATAATCTACTTCCCCTGTAAATATGCTAAATATACTTGTATGCCAGGCAATTTAAGCATAGACTAAAACTACACGCGACTACAACAACAGGAGAACTTAAAATGAAACAATTGGCCATGTACATCAACGGACGCTTTGAAAACGATTTCAACGGCGAATGGCGCGACGTATTGAACCCTTCCACCGAAGAGGCCATCGCCCGCGAACCCAAAGGCGGCAAAGCGGACGTTGACCGTGCCGTAGCGGCGGCGCGTGCGGCGCAACCGGCATGGGAGCGGCTGCCTGCGGTCGAACGCGGCGCGTATTTACGCAAAATCGCCCAAGGCATACGCGAACGCGCCGACGAGCTGACCGACACCATCGTTGCCGAAGGCGGCAAAACCAAAGACTTGGCGCGCGTGGAAGTCATGTTCACCGCCGACTATCTCGATTACCAAGCCGAATGGGCGCGCCGTTATGAAGGCGAAATCATCCAAAGCGACCGCCCGCGCGAAAATATTTTATTGTTCAAACGCCCGCTGGGCGTCGTGGCAGGCATCCTGCCGTGGAACTTTCCCTTTTTCCTGATTGCCCGCAAAATGGGCCCTGCTTTGGTCACGGGCAACACCATCGTCGTCAAACCCAGCAGCGTGACCCCGATCAACTGCCACATTTTCGCCGAAATCGTCGATGCGGTCGGACTGCCCGCAGGCGTGTTCAACGTGGTGAACGGCCCCGGCGCGGAAATCGGCAATGCCTTGTCCGCCCATCCGCAAGTCGATATGGTCAGCCTGACCGGCTCCGTCGAAGCAGGCCGCCAAGTGATGGAAGCCGCTTCCGCCAACATCACCAAAGTCTCGTTGGAACTCGGCGGCAAAGCCCCCGCCATCGTTTTGAAAGACGCGGATTTGGACTTGGCAGTGAAATCCATCTTGGCTTCGCGCGTCGGCAACACCGGTCAAATCTGCAACTGCGCCGAGCGCGTCTATGTCCACAGCAGCCTGAAAGACGCGTTCATTGAAAAAATGACCGCCGCCATGAAAGGCGTGCGCTACGGCAACCCTGCCGAAGCCGAAGCAGGCGCGCTGGAAATGGGTCCGCTGATTGAAGAGCGCGCCGTCAAAGCCGTTGCCGAAAAAGTGGAACGCGCCGTCAAACAAGGTGCGACGCTGGTCTGCGGCGGCAAACGCGCCGAAGGACGCGGCTATTTCTTCGAGCCGACCCTGCTGACCGACACCGACAACAACATGGACATCATGAAGGAAGAAACCTTCGGCCCCGTCCTGCCCGTTTCCACTTTCGACACGCTCGACCAAGTCATCGCCTTGGCAAACGACTGCGAATTCGGTCTGACCAGCTCCGTGTACACCACCAACCTGAACGAAGCCTTCTACGTCACCCGCCGCCTGCAATTCGGCGAAACCTACATCAACCGCGAAAACTTCGAAGCCATGCAAGGCTTCCATGCGGGCTGGAAAAAATCCGGTATCGGCGGCGCGGACGGCAAACACGGTTTGGAAGAATACCTGCAAACCCAAGTCGTTTATCTGGAAACCAATATTTAACTGCCGATATTAGCCTCAGTTAAACGAAATGCCGCCTGCAACCGATTTTCGGGTTTCGGGCGGCATTTTTGCCTTTATAGAAAAAAACACCGACATCGCGTAAAATATGCGCAAATTTTGTGATTCAATCAGGTCGTCTGAAACAGATTGCGCCTGATTTATTTTTCCGGAAAACACCATGAGCGAACAAAACAATCCGCAAACCGAGCCGCAGTTGGACGAAAACCAAATCATCGCCCTACGCCGCGAAAAACTGCACAACATCCGCCAACAGCGCATTGCCTATCCCAACGACTTCAAGCGCGACAGCTTTGCCGCCGATTTGCACGCCCGATACGGCGAAATCAGCAAAGAAGAACTCGACCCGCAAGCCGTTCCCGTCAAAATTGCCGGCCGCATGATGCTCAAACGCCAAATGGGCAAGGCGAGCTTTGCCACCATCCAAGACGTGACCGGCCAAATCCAGCTTTATCTGAACAACAAAGGCGTGAGTCAGGAAGTTTTGGACGATTTCAACCATTGGGACTTGGGCGACATCGTCGGCGCGGAAGGCACTTTGTTCAAAACCAACCACGGCGAATTGACCGTGCGCGTGTCCGACATCCGCCTGTTGTCCAAATCCCTGCGCCCGCTGCCCGACAAACACAAAGGCTTGAGCGATCAGGAAACCAAATACCGCCAACGCTACGTCGATTTGATTGCCAACGAAGAATCGCGCAATACGTTTATCAAACGCAGCAAAATCATCCAATCCGTGCGCAATTTCATGGTGAACGAGCATTATCTCGAAGTCGAAACCCCGATGATGCACCCGATTCCCGGCGGCGCGACGGCGAAACCGTTCGTGACCCACCACAACGCCTTGGACATCCCGCTCTACCTGCGCATCGCCCCCGAGCTGTATCTGAAACGCCTGGTGGTCGGCGGTTTGGAGCGCGTGTTTGAAATCAACCGCAGCTTCCGCAACGAAGGCATGTCCGTGCGCCACAACCCCGAATTCACCATGATTGAATTCTACGAAGCCTTCTCCGACTACGAACGCATGATGCAGATGGCGGAACACATCATCCGCAACGCATCGCGCACGGTCAACGGCACGGCGAAAATCAGCTACAACGGCAAAGAAGTCGATTTGGAAAGCCCGTTCGAACGCCTGACCATTCTCGAAGCCATCAAAAAATACAATCCGCACTACACCGACGAGCAGTTGAACGATGCGGAGTGGCTGAAAAAAGAAATCGTCAAACACGGCGAAAGCCTGCCGCCGTCCCCCGGCATCGGCAGCCTGCAACTTGCCCTGTTTGAAGGTTGCGCCGAGGGCAAACTGTGGAACCCGACCTTCATCGTCGATTACCCGGTCGAAGTTTCCCCGTTGGCACGCGCTTCGGATACGAAACAAGGTCTGACCGAGCGTTTCGAATTGTTCGTTGTCGGCCGCGAGCTGGCAAACGGCTATTCCGAGTTGAACGACCCCGAAGACCAAGCCGAACGCTTCAAAGCGCAAGTGGCGCAAAAAGATGCGGGTGACGACGAAGCCATGCACTATGATGCCGACTACATCCGCGCGATGGAATTCGGCCTGCCGCCGACAGGCGGTTGCGGCATCGGCATCGACCGCCTGGTGATGCTGCTGACCGATTCGCAAACCATCCGCGACGTGATTCTGTTCCCGCAGATGCGTCCCGAATAAGGTAGGCAGATAATAAAGAAAAGGTCGTCTGAAAACCGGAAAATTGGTTTTCAGACGACCTTTGTCGTTTTTGTACCACTTTGTAACTTTGATTAACCTATATCGATTTCTCATGAAATTCAGAAGAGAATGGGAAATTTCACTTCAGACGACCCAAACGGATTGAATAGCCAAGATTTACACGGTAAACTTATACAATTAAAAAATTTTATGATTTACTCACTATGAAACCCGCCTTCGACATAAAGTCAGCCCGGCTTGACGTACTGGCTATTCACCTGCATACCGCAGACTTGACCGAACTGGAAGAATTTTTGCGCCAGCGCGCCGGTCAGTATCAAGAATTGGATATTGTTCCTTTTGTTTTAGACGTACAGGATTTCGATCATCCCGAGTCATTGGACATCGGAGCTATGCTGACCCTTTTTGCCCGTTATGGCATGCAGATTTTAGGGCTGCGCCATGAAAGTGAAAGTTGGTCGTCTTTTGCTGCACGTTATCATTTGGTTTTCAGCCGCAGCGACAAATCCGAGCCGCAACAACCCAAAATCAACCAAGAGCCTGCCCCCGTTCAGGCAACCGTCATCAATAACCCGACCGTCCTCATCAGCACCCCCGTCCGCACCGGACAGCAGGTTTATGCGGAAAACGGCGACCTTATCGTAACCGGCATCGTCAGTGAAGGTGCGGAACTCATTGCTGACGGAAACATTCACGTCTATGCACCCATGCGCGGCAGGGCGCTGGCAGGCGCGAAAGGCAACACCAACGCGCGCATCTTTATTCACTCCATGCAGGCGGAGCTGGTCTCCGTAGCGGGCATCTACCGCAATTTCGAACAAGACCTGCCCGACCACCTGCACAAAAAAGCCGTACAGGTTTCATTGCAAGACAACCGTTTGGTTATCAGCGCAATCGACACAGATTAACCGTTCCAAAATTTGAAAGGAAATATCGTGACAAAAATCATCGTAGTAACATCAGGTAAAGGCGGCGTAGGTAAAACCACGACCAGCGCCAGTATTGCAGCCGGATTGGCATTGCGAGGCCACAAGACTGCCGTTATCGACTTTGACGTCGGTTTGCGTAACCTCGATCTGATTATGGGTTGCGAACGACGCGTTGTGTATGACCTGATTAACGTCATCCAGGGTGAAGCCACGCTCACCCAGGCACTGATTAAAGACAAAAACTGCGAAAACCTCTTCATTCTGCCTGCATCGCAAACCCGCGACAAAGACGCACTGACCCGTGAAGGCGTTGAGAAAGTCATGCAGGAATTGAGCAGTGACAAAATGGGATTCGAATACATCATCTGCGACTCTCCCGCCGGTATTGAACAGGGCGCATTGATGGCACTCTACTTCGCCGACGAAGCCATCGTTACAACCAACCCCGAAGTATCCAGCGTCCGTGACTCCGACCGTATCTTGGGCATCCTGCAAAGCAAATCCCGCAAAGCCGAACAAGGCGGCACAGTTAAAGAACACCTGCTGATTACCCGCTATTCTCCCGAACGCGTCAACAAAGGCGAAATGCTGTCCGTACAAGATATTTGCGACATCCTGCGCATCCCGCTCATCGGTGTCATTCCCGAATCGCAAAACGTCCTGCAAGCATCCAATGCCGGCGAACCCGTCATCCACCAAAACAGCGTTTCCGCTGCCGAAGCCTACAAAGACGTCATCGCGCGCCTCTTGGGTGAAAACCGCGAAATGCGTTTCCTTGAAGCTGAGAAAAAAGGCTTCTTCAAACGACTGTTCGGAGGCTAAGCCATGTCATTAATAGATATGTTGTTCGGCAGAAAGCCGAAAACCGCCGCCGTCGCGCGCGACCGCCTGCAAATCATCATTGCCCAAGAACGCGCTCAAGAAGGAAAGGCTCCCGACTACCTGCCGACCCTGCGCAAAGAATTACTGGAAGTATTGTCCAAATACGTCAACGTTTCTTTGGACGACATCCGCATTTCCCAAGAAAAGCAGGACGGTATGGATGTTCTCGAATTGAACATCACCCTGCCTGAACAAAAAACGGAACAGAAAAAGGCTTAACACATGACCTTGACCGAATTGCGTTACATCGTAGCCGTCGCGCAGGAGCGTCATTTCGGACGTGCCGCGCGCCGCTGCTTTGTCAGCCAGCCCACCCTTTCCATCGCCATCAAAAAGCTGGAAGAAGAGCTGTCGGTATCCCTGTTTGACCGCAGCAGCAACGACATCATCACCACCGAAGCGGGCGAGCGCATCGTTGCCCAAGCCCGTCGCGTGTTGGAAGAAGCCGAGCTGATCAAGCACCTTGCCAGCGAAGAGCAAAACGAATTGGAAGGCGCATTCAAACTCGGTCTGATTTTTACCGTCGCCCCCTACCTTCTGCCCAAGCTCATCATTTCCCTGCGCGAAACCGCGCCGAAAATGCCCCTGATGCTCGAAGAAAACTACACGCACATCCTGACCGAATCGCTCAAACGCGGCGACGTCGATGCCATCGTAGTCGCAGAACCCTTCCAAGAGCCTGGCATCGTTACCGAGCCTTTATATGACGAGCCTTTCTTCGTCATCGTCCCCAAAGGACACCATTTCGAAGAACTCGATGCCGTTACCCCGCAGATGTTGGGTGAAGAGCAGGTCTTGTTGCTGACGGAAGGCAACTGTATGCGCGACCAAGTTTTATCAAGCTGTTCCGAGCTTGCCGCCAAGCAGAAAATCCAAGGTCTGACCAACACCCTGCAAGGCAGCTCCATCAACACTATCCGCCACATGGTTGCCAGCGGTCTCGCCATCAGCGTCATGCCCGCTACCGCACTGACCGAAAACGACCATTTGCTCTTCAGCATCATCCCGTTTTCAGGCTCCGTACCGCACCGTCGCGTCGTTTTGGCATACCGTCGGAACTTCGTTCGCCCCAAAGCATTGACTGCCTTGCGGACTGCCATCCTCAATTCCCATCTTCACGGCGTAAGTTTTGTGAAGGAATAAAAGGGCGTTGTTATAAAATTTAGATGGAGACTGATTAATACCACCTGACATTTTATCAAACAAGATTAATCCTGATTACAACCTTGTATAGTCAAAACAAAAGGATGAATTTTCAATGAATAAGATTGCATTGTCGGTATTGATGTTATTGCTTGTTTAGGGTTGCGTTTATCCAAACATGACTACACCATCATCGCAGATTGCGCCAGCTTATATCTCAAGTGCGAAGTACAGTTTATTTGATTGCCATCAACTGCAAACCGAGCTTGATTCCATATCACGACGGGAATCAGTTTTAGTTGTTGCCCAAGAGCAACGCGTAAAAAACAGTGAGAAGCAGGCGACATGGTTCGGATATGGACAAGGTGACGGAGTTAAAGCCACAGAGCTTGCTAATGTGAAAGGAGAGAAGGAAGCTGTCAGAAAGGCATTGGCTTTAAAATCTTGCGCGGAATAGCATCAGAAAAATATCCACCATATTAGGAATATGCGTTAGATATTCTTTGTGATTATTTATTTCGCGGAGAGTTAAATGCTGTAAATAATCAAAAAGAGGTCGTCTGAAAACCTGAAACCAAGGTTTTCAGACGACCTCTGTAATTGTTCAACCAACAATCAGTCTTTCAACTTCGCCAACTGATTTTGAACTTTCGCCATTTTGTCTTCCAATTCCGCCAAATCGGCTTTGTCTTTTTCCACCAGATGCGCGGGGGCTTTTTCGGTGTAGCCGGGTTTGGAGAGTTTGGCGTTGAGTTTGTCCAAGGCTTTTTGCAGCTTCTCGGCTTCTTTGCCCAAACGGGCGGTTTCAGCGGCTTTGTCGATTTCGACTTTCAGCATCAGGCGCGCGCCGTTGCAGACGGCGACGGGCGCGTCTTCGCTTTCAGGCAGGGCGGCGACTTGCTGTGCTTCGGTCAGGCGGGTCATCATCGGCAGGTATTTGAGGTAGTCCGCCAAGTCGTCCGCGCTTTCGACAAACAGGGGGGCTTTCACGTTGGGCTGGATACCCATTTCGCCGCGCAGGTTGCGGACGGCGCCAATCAAATCCTGCAACACGGTCATTTGCTCGAAGGTCGTCTGAATGATTTGTTCGCGGTCGGCTTCGGGGAAGCGGGCGAGCATGATGCTGTCGGTGGTTTTCGCGTCGCACATGGGGGCGACGGTTTGCCACAGTTCTTCGGTGATGAATGGGATAATCGGGTGCAGCAGGCGCAGGGCGGCTTCGAGTACGCGCAATAAGGTATGGCGTGTGGCGCGTTGGCGGCTGGCGCAGCCGGTTTGGAGCTGCACTTTGGCGAGTTCCAGATACCAGTCGCAATAGTCGTTCCACACGAAGCTGTACAGGGTTTCCGCTACCAAATCAAAGCGGTAGGTTTCGTAGGCTTGCGTTACTTGCTCGATGGTCTGATTCAGACGGCCTATGATCCACATATCGGGGAAGGAGTAGCCGCGCGGTTCGGTGGCGGTTGCGCCGTAGCCGCAGTCTTGATTTTCGGTGTTCATCAAGACGAAGTTGGTGGCGTTCCAGATTTTGTTGCAGAAGTTGCGGTAACCTTCGGCGCGTTTGAAGTCGAAGTTGACCGAACGACCCAAGCTGGCATAGCTCGCCATGGTGAAGCGCAATGCGTCCGCGCCCATGCTGGGGATGCCTTCGGGGAAGAGTTTTTTCGTGGCTTCTTCCACTTTCGGCGCGGTTTCGGGTTTGCGCAGGCCGGTCGTGCGTTTCACCAGCAGCTTGTCCAAGTCGATGCCGTCAATCAAATCGACGGGGTCGATGACGTTGCCTTCGGATTTGGACATTTTTTTGCCTTCATGGTCGCGCACGATGCCGTGGATGTACACGTCTTTAAACGGTACTTTGCCGGTGAAGTGGGTGGTCATCATAATCATGCGCGCCACCCAGAAGAAGATGATTTCGTAGCCGGTGACCAAGACGTTGGACGGCAGGAAGGCTTTGAGTTCGTCGGTTTCAGACGGCCAGCCGAGCGTGGAGAACGGCACGAGTGCGGAAGAGAACCATGTGTCCAATACGTCTTCTTCGCGGGTCAAGCCTGTTTTTCCGGCTTGTTTTTCGGCTTCTTCCTGATTGCGGGCGACGTAAACATTGCCTGCTTCATCGTACCACGCGGGGATTTGATGCCCCCACCACAGTTGGCGCGAGATACACCAATCTTGGATGTTGTTCATCCATTGGTTGTAGGTATTGACCCAGTTTTCGGGGATGAAGCGTACCGCGCCGCTGTCGACGGCTTTTTTGGCTTTGTCGGCAAGGCTCAGGCCTTTGTATTCGCTGTCAGGCTCGCCGCCGTTTGGTGTGGCGGACATGGCGACAAACCATTGGCTGGTCAGCATCGGTTCAATTACCGAACCTGTGCGGTCGCCTTTCGGTGTCATCAGCGTGTGCGCTTTGATTTCGACCAACAAGCCTTGTTCCTGCAAATCGGCAACCATTTGTTTGCGCGCGGCAAAACGGTCTAAGCCTGCGTATTTTTCAGGCAGGGCAAAGCCTTGTTGCGCTTCGCCTTTGAAGTTGAACACTTCGGCGTTAGCCAGCACTTTGGCTTCTAAATCAAACACATTAACCAAGCGCGTGTCGTGGCGTTTGCCGACTTCGTAGTCGTTGAAGTCGTGCGCAGGCGTGATTTTCACGCAGCCGGTACCGAAGTCTTTTTCGACGTATTCGTCGGCAATCACGGGGATGGTGCGGCCGGTCAGCGGCAGGATTAATTCCTTGCCGATTAAATGGGTATAACGTTCGTCTTCGGGATTGACGGCAACGGCCACGTCGCCCAGCAGCGTTTCAGGACGGGTGGTCGCCACGATAACGGCTTCGGCGGGATTGTCGGCCAGCGGATAGCGGATGTGCCACATAGAGCCTTGTTCTTCCACGCTTTCCACTTCCAAATCCGACACCGCCGTACCGAGCACTGGATCCCAGTTTACCAAGCGTTTGCCGCGATAAATCAAGCCCTGTTCATACAGGCGTACGAACACTTCGGTCACGGTTTCGGCGCGCACATCGTCCATTGTGAAATACTCGCGCGTCCAGTCGGCAGAACAGCCCACGCGGCGCATCTGCTGCGTAATCGTGCCGCCGGAAACTTCTTTCCATTCCCACACCTTTTCCAAGAATTTTTCGCGGCCCAAGTCATGACGGGACACGTTTTGCGCGGCAAGCTGACGCTCGACCACGATTTGCGTGGCGATGCCCGCGTGGTCGGTGCCGGGAATCCAGGCGGTGTTGCAGCCTTTCATGCGGTAGTAGCGGGTCAGGCCGTCCATAATGGTTTGGTTGAAGGCATGGCCCATGTGCAGCGTACCGGTTACGTTGGGCGGCGGCAGTTGGATGGAAAAAGACGGTTTGGTCAAATCCATATCGGGCTGGAAATAACCTTGGGTTTCCCAGTTTTGATAGTGTTTGGATTCGATTTCGGCGGGATTGTATTTGTCTAACATGGTAAAAAATGCTGTCTGTAAAAGGGTTTGCGGGCAAACGTCTGTTTAAAAAATAATTGCGGATTATAGCGCAAAAAGGTCGTCTGAAACGGAATATCGTTTCAGACGACCTTTTTGAAACAAATCGAAACGGGCTTATTTGCCTTTGTCGGATTTGGCTTCTTTTTTCAAGGAAGCGTACAACTCAGGGTCGCGGTTTTTCAGCAAGGAGGCAATCGCCAAATCGTCGCGGTTTACTTTTGCCAAGTCAA
Organism: Neisseria sp. HMSC067H09; assembly: GCF_001814135.1. Taxonomy (NCBI): domain Bacteria; kingdom Pseudomonadati; phylum Pseudomonadota; class Betaproteobacteria; order Neisseriales; family Neisseriaceae; genus Neisseria; species Neisseria sp. HMSC067H09. The sequence goes on from NZ_KV814911.1 coordinate 64,409, forward strand.
CACGTTCGATGTGTACCAAGCGCAGCAGCTCGCGTACTGGTTTGGGCATATTGCGGCCGGATTCGTAACGTGAACCACCGGACTGAGTTACGCCGATACGGCTCCAAAAGTCCATTTGGTTCAAACCGAGTTTTTTGCGGATATCGCGGATGTTGTCAATTTTCTCAAACGACTTCATGAAAATTCCTTTTTCTTCTGTATTGTTTGTTGATAAGCAATTCTGCTTCTCTGCAACGGGATGCGGAAGCTTTCGATACAGCCTGAATCGTTACACAAATGACAATCGGCTGCGCGATAGAAAACTATCTATACTGAATGTTTAGACAGTATATTCGAAAGAAGTTTTGTCAGATTCTTGATAATTTGCAAAAATATTTCCAAGTCAAATAATTTCAATAAAATTATTATTATAAATCAAAAATATATATTTTAAGCATCAGTAATATTTTACAAAAATAAACAATCCAAACAGGAATATTGCACCCGCAATTATCAATTTATCATAATATTTTGCACAAAAAATACGCAATAGAACCGTATTCCAATGCGTATTTTCAGCTATTCGGCCTCAAAACGCTGCCTAGCGCTTTCTCGGATAAAAGGTAATCGGCTGGACGATGGAGCGTGTCAACTGTTTCGGCAAGGTCATCATTGCAATCATCCACACGCCCACCGTGTAACACAATATCCCGCCGTTACGCATCCCTCCCAATGCAGTACTGCCTAAAACTGCCTCCAGCATCAAGCAAACGGCGGCAGCCGCACAAGCTGCCATGCCGGCAAGAAACAGCGCATGGCGGGCATATCTGCGCAACATTTTTTTCAAAGCCGCTTTGACCAAAACGGCAGCAATCAACAGATTGAAAAAGAAAAACACGCCTGCAACCAGCCACACCGCCGAATCGTTCCATCCTTTCGCCACAGACCATCCGCCACCCTGCCGGCCAAACAGCAATCCGCCGCCACCCGCTATCATGGCAAACACATCATGAATCAATAACGCCAGCGGCAATACGGCAAAAATCAATGCCGTCAGCAAAGGCCGATAAGGTTTTTCCTGTTCGAGATACATCATGCCGTTCCAAAATCAAAAACAACGGCAATTATAGAACAATCGCTTTGCGGTATCAGCCTGAAGCGGAATCAGATCAGAAATGAAACAACACCAAACTCAGTGCAATCACCGCCATGCCGGACGTCAACCCGTAAACGGTTTCGTGTCCGTCGGAATAACGCTTGGCGGCGGGCAGCAATTCGTCCAACGCAAGAAACACCATCACGCCCGCAATCACGCCAAACACTGCACCGAACACGAAAGGCGATAAAAACGGCTTGAGCATGGTGTAGCCCAAAACCGCGCCCAAGGGTTCGGCCAGTCCTGAAGCGAGACAGGCGAGGACGGTTTTTTTGCGGTTGCGGGTGGCGAAATAAACGGGCGCGGCAATGGAAATGCCTTCGGGAATATTGTGTATCGCAATCGCGAGCGCCAGCGGCATCCCGACCGCGGGGTTTTCCAGCGTGGCGAAAAACGTTGCCAAACCTTCGGGAAAGTTGTGCGCGGTAATCGCAAACGCCGCCATCATGCCGACTCGGGCGATGTGGCGGTGTTTGTTTTCCTGAAAAGCGGGGTCGTGCGGATCGAGCGTTTCATGCGGGTTCGGCACAAGGCGGTCAATCAGCGCAATCGAGCCCATGCCTGCCAGAAAAGCCAGCGTCGCGGCGGCGAAGGCTTTGTCTTTATCGTAAACCTGCCCGAAGGCTTCGCTGGATTTGTTGAAAATCTCCGTCAGCGACACATACACCATCGCCCCGCCCGCGAACGCCAATCCGAACGACAATACGCGCGGGTTGGGCGTTTTGGAAAACATCACCAGCCCGCTGCCCAATACGGTAAACAATCCGGCGGCAAGGGCGATGCCGAAGGCGGTGATAAGGTTGGGCAAGGCAATATCAAGCATGAAAATCGGTTCTTCAGTGAATGTAATGCCATCAGGCTAACACATATTTCCACAAAAGAGAATAGTTATTATTTTCATAAATAAAGATTAAGATGGAAAAATATTGAAACTGTCATTCCCTACCCGCTTACGCAAAGGCGGCTGCGCAGGCATGACGGCACAGGATTTTCATTTCACTTTAACGTAACAAAAAGGTCGTCTGAAACCTGATTTCCGGTTTCAGACGACCTTTTCTTCTTTAATCCTTACAAGCGTTTTACTCAACTCAAGAGCATTTCCTGCATCAGCTTCATGCCCCATTGCCAGCCGCCGAGTGCGCCGTTGAGTGTGCCGGAGTGCGGCGACAGGAGGAGGCGGGCGTTCCACAGGTTTGCCCGTTCTTCCGCCCAGTTTCGTGGCGTGCCGTTTTGTTCGGCGATGACAAGCGCGGTGCGGCAGGGGCAACGGACGCGCTGGAAGGTGTGTATTTCATCGTCGGGGAAGGCTTCTGGACGCGGCGAGACGAGGATGATGTTGACGATTTTTTTCTGTGTCAGGATGTCGGTTTGGTAGAGCCACGCCAGAAAAGCGGATACGCCTGCGCCGTGGGCGACAACGGCGATGTGTTCGCCGCTGATGCCTTCAAACGCTGTTTGAATATTTGCCTGCCATTGGGCGATGCTTTGATTGGCGGAAGCGGCAGCGGTTTGGACGACGGGATAGCTGACCGCCCAGCGGTCTATCCACATTTCCGCTTCGTCCGCGTCGCGTATCAAGAAAAGCGTCAGGTCTTCGAGTTCGAAAGTTCGCATTTCAGACGACCTATTTGAGCAAATCGTTGAGCGTAAAGGTAATCAAGAGCGCGGCAGGGACGCTTAAAACGGCACAGGTGGCGAGGCAGATCAGGATGTTGGCAATCAACCGCCAGCCTTTCCAGCCGAAACACTTGGCGGCAATCAGAAGACAGGGCAGCGAGAACAGCAGCCACACCAACGCCCAAAGCGGATTGGCGCGGGTCATTTCAACCCAGCCGGACATCCGCGCCAGCATGAATATCGTCCACACCAGCATAGGCAGTACAAACGCGGCGACTACCCATGCCGCGCCTATGCCGGTTTTACCGTTCACATTCCAATCGTATTTGCCGAAAACTTTATTGGGCAGCATAGTCGTACTCCACGACCAAAGGTGCATGGTCGGAAAATTTCTCGTCTTTATAAACATGTGCGGACACCGCTTTGGCGGCGAGTTCAGGCGTAACCATCTGATAGTCGATGCGCCACCCGACATCTTTCGCATACGCCTGTCCGCGGTTGCTCCACCAAGTGTAGCCGGGGTTGTCGGGATAGAGCGTGCGCCACATATCCGTCCAGCCGAGCGTATGGATGACTTTGCCTATCCATTCGCGCTCCTCGGGCAGGAAGCCTGAGTTTTTCTGATTGCCTTTCCAGTTTTTCAGGTCGATGTTTTGGTGGGCGATGTTCCAGTCGCCGCAGACAACAATGTCGCGTCCCTCCGCCTTCATGGCTTCAAGCATGGGATAGAACGCGTCTAAAAAGCGGTATTTCAATTCCTGCCGCTCCGGCGCGCTGGTGCCGCTGGGCAGATAAAGCGAAATCACCGACAACTTTCCGAAATCACAGCGCACAAACCGCCCTTCCCTGTCGAATTCTTCAATGCCCATACCGATTTGCACATGGTCAGGTGCGCGTTTGCTGTACACCGCTACGCCGCTGTAACCGCGTTTTTCGGCGCAATGCCAATGGCCGTGCATCCCGTGCGGATTCTTCATTTCGTCGGACAAATCGGCTTCCTGCGCTTTGAGTTCCTGCACGCAGACAATGTCCGCACCCGATGCGGCGATGTATTCGTAAAACCCTTTTTTGTAGGCGGAGCGGATGCCATTGACGTTGGCAGAGATGATTTTCAGCATAATTTTGTGCTTTGGAATATTGGTTTGAGGAGAAAAAACGGATTGTAACCGATAGCGGCAAAGGTCGTCTGAAAAACAGGTTCGGACAAATCCATCCTATTCCCGATACTCAAACGCCGCACCTAAAAACTGGGCCAACGCCGAAACATGGGAACGCTGCGGATTCTTGACGGCGGTCAGCAGCCATACCCTGCCGTTTTGCTTCTCCAACTCAAGCAGGCGGGCTACGGCGCGCTGTTGCACCTCGCCCTGCAATTCTTCGTGATAGCGCGTAACGAAGCCGTCGAAATTCTGCTCCGGGTTTTCATGATACCAACGGCGCAGGGCGGCACTCGGCGTAATGTCTTTGAGCCAGAGGACGGAGGCGAACTTTTCCTTCGTCACCCCGCGCGGATAAAGGCGGTCGATAAAGACGGCGGTTTGTCCGTCTGCGGGGAGGTAACGATAAATGCGTTGTACGGTAAACATCGTTTTTCTGCTCCTATATCTTGGGTTCAATCAAACGGCACCGAGTCCTTTCAGACGACCTTTCACCTTCAAACGTCGTCTGAAACCCGTTTCCATTCCAATGCCAAATCGTACAAGGCTTTTTTGCCTTCGCCGGTAATTTTGGCGGCAAGTTCGGCGGCCTGCTTGGTGGGCAGTTCGGCAGCGAGGATTTTCATAACGTTTTGGGCGGTATCGGGCAAGGTACCGTGTTTTTCACGGGGCGCAGGATGGAGGATGAGCACCATTTCGCCGCGCACCTGATTGCCGTCGTTTTTCAGGGTCGTCTGAATTTCAGTAACCGAGCCGCTAAGAAAGGTTTCGAAGGTTTTAGTGATTTCTCGGGCAAGGGTCAGGCTGCGTTCGGGGAAGAGGGCTGCCATGTCGGCAAGGGCGGCTTCGATGCGGTGCGGAGTTTCGAACATCACAACGGGGAAATCAGCCTGCGCCCATTTGGCAAGCAGCTTCTGCCGTTCGCCGGATTTCGGCGGCAGGAAACCGTTGAAATAGAAATTGGGTTCGGTAACGCCCGCAACGCTCAACGCCCCCATGACTGCGCTCGCACCGACAACGGGGACGACCTTGAACCCTGCCTCGCGCACGCGGCGGGCAAGTTTCGCACCGGGATCGCAGACGGCGGGCGTCCCTGCGTCGGAAACTTGTGCGACAGTGAGGTCGTCTGAAAGATGGTTAATGATTTTGTCCGCCATTTGCTGTTCGTTATGCTCGCGCACGCTGACGAGTTTGCCCTGTATGCCGTATGCGCTCAGAAGCTGTGCGGTAACGCGCGTATCTTCGGCGCAGATAATGTCGGCTTTTTGCAGGACGGCGAGTGCGCGCAGGGTGATGTCCGCCAAATTGCCGATGGGCGTGGCGACAACGTATAATGTCCGTTTTTCAATACTGTCGGCGGCTTTTTGAAGGTGTTTTTGAAACATGGCTTTATCAGGTCGTCTGAAAACAATATAACGATATTATACGGGGTAAACTTCCATGCGTCTGAACCACAAACAAGGGGTGGCGGGCGAAGATGCCGCGCTGGCGTTTCTTCTTTCTCAAGGCTGCAAACTCGTGGCGCGCAACTGGCACTGCGCTTACGGCGAAATCGATTTGATTGTCAAAAACGGTAACATGATTCTGTTTGTTGAAGTAAAATACCGCAAAAATCAGGGTTTCGGCGGTGCCGCATACAGTATTTCGCCGTCTAAGTTATTGAAACTGCAACGGTCTGCGGAGTATTATCTGCAACAAAACGGCATGACGGATAGCGCGTGCCGCATCGATGCGGTGCTGATAGAAGGAAACCGCCCGCCCGAATGGATAAAGAATATTACAGGTTGACGATATGACAACATTACAAGAGCGCGTTGCCGCCCATTTCGCCGAAAGCATCCATGCCAAGCAGGAAGCCGAAAAAGTATTGGTCGAGCCGACTGCTCAAGCAGCGGAATTGATGCTGCAATGCCTGATGAACGACGGCAAAATTTTAGCCTGCGGCAACGGCGGTTCGGCTGCCGACGCGCAGCACTTCGCCGCCGAAATGACCGGACGCTTTGAAAAAGAGCGGATGGAACTTGCTGCCGTCGCGCTGACGACGGACACGTCCGCGCTGACCGCCATCGGCAACGACTACGGTTTTGACCATGTGTTCAGCAAGCAAGTGCGCGCGCTCGGACGTGCCGGCGACGTTTTGGTCGGCATTTCCACCTCCGGCAACTCCGCCAACGTTATCGAAGCCATCAAAGCGGCACACGAACGCGATATGCACGTCATCGCCATGACCGGCCGCGACGGCGGCAAAATCGCCGCCATGCTCAAAGACACCGACGTACTGCTCAACGTCCCCTACCCGCGCACCGCCCGCATTCAGGAAAACCATATCCTGCTGATACACGCCATGTGCGACTGCATCGACTCCATGTTGCTTGAAGGAATGTAAGCCTTTTTTCAGACGACCTCTTTTAAAGGTCGTCTGAAACATATCCGCCGAACCCATCATCAAGGAAAAAATATGAACATCAAACGTCATACCGCACCCGTTCTGACCGCCCTCCTCCTCAGCCTGACACTCAGCGGCTGTGTCGGCGTACTCCTCGGCGGCGCGGCAGTCGGCACCAAATCCGCCGTTGACCGCCGCACCACAGGCGCGCAAACCGACGACAACGTAATGGCGGTACGCGTCGAAACTACCGCCCGCTCCTACCTGCGCCAAAACAACCAAGCGCAGGGTTACACCCCCAAACTCAACGTCGTCGGCTACAACCGCCACCTGCTGCTGCTCGGACAAGTCGCCACTGAAGGCGAAAAACAATTCGTCGAACAAATCGCCCGTGCCGAACAAGCCGCCGAAGGCGTGTACAACTACATCACCGTCGCCCCCCAAGGACGCACCTTCGGCGACGTAACCAACGACACATGGGGCACATCCAAAGTCCGCACCGCCCTTTTAGGCCTCAAACCCGCCACACAGGCTCGCGTCAAAATCGTAACTTACGGCAACGTTACTTACGTCATGGGCGTACTGACACCCGAAGAGCAAGAGCAGGTAACCCGCCGCGTCAGCACCACCGTCGGCGTACAAAAAGTCGTTACCCTGTATCAAAACTACACCCAACCCGAATAACGCAGCCCTAATCCAAAGGGCGGGAACAACATCCCGCCCGTCCCCATCCACCTTTTCACACATCGATCTATGTCCAAAAAACAAAACGAATCTTTCCAACTCAAACCTAAACACCTTATCCGCGCCGCTTTCGTCATTTCCATCATTGCCGTCGGCGCACTGATTGTTGGCGTTACCGGTACGCTCAATACCAAACCCGACACCAGCAACACCCAATCCGCCCAAACCGCGCCCAAAGACGAAGGTGTGGAAGTTTGGCGTCCGAACGGCACCGTCGAACCGAAAAAAATCATAGTAGGCTCTGAAGACGAAACAAACGAACAAGAAAAAACCGCTTCTCAAAACCCCGTTATTCCGCCACAAAACCAATCCGAAAACCGTCGTGCCAAAGCACAGCCTGACAATAAGAAAAATAAAGATAAAAACAACGACCAGCACGACCAAATACCGCCCGCGCAGACAGAAACAGCGGAAACCAAAGTCAAACCTGCCCAAAGTACCCCTGCGGATCAGCCACAGGCCCAAGCCCCTGCCCAGCCTGCCAAAACCGAAGTTCACGAAACGAAGGGCGAATCCAAACCCGCACCGCAACCCGCTCCCAAGCCGGCTCAGCCTAAACCCGCTCAACCTAAACCGGTTCAGCCCAAACCTCAGTCCAAAGATGTCATGGACAATCTGTTTTAACCAGACAACCCGCCGGCCTGCGGCCGCCTTATCCGTAATCTGCATCCTCTTCCCTTTCAGACGACCTTTGTGCCGCAACAAGGTCGTCTGAAACCATCAAGGAAACAACATGAACGAAATCATCATCAAAACCCCCGAAGAAATCGAGAAAATGCGCGAACTGGGCAAACTCGTCGCCGAAGCCCTCGACTACATCGGACAATTCGTCAAACCCGGCGTAACCACCAACGAAATCGACAAACTCGTTTACGACTACCACGTCAACGTCCAAGGCGGCTATCCCGCTCCTTTGCACTACGGCAACCCGCCCTACCCCAAATCCTGCTGCACCTCCGTCAACCACGTCATCTGCCACGGCATTCCCGACGACAAGCCGCTCAAAGAAGGCGACATCATCAACATCGACCTGACCATCAAAAAAGACGGCTTCCACGGCGACTCAAGCCGTATGTTTACCGTCGGCAAAGTCTCCCCGATTGCCCAACGCCTGATCGACATCACCCACGAATCCATGATGGCGGGCATCGCCGCCGTCAAACCCGGCGCGACCTTGGGCGACATCGGCTATGCTTGCCAACAAGTTGCCGAAAACGCAGGCTACTCCGTCGTACAGGAATTTTGCGGCCACGGCATCGGACGCGGTTTCCACGAAGCCCCGCAAGTGCTGCACTACGGCAGGAAAGGACAAGGCGTCGTCCTGAAGCCCGGCATGATTTTCACCATCGAGCCGATGATCAACCAAGGCAAACGCCACCTGCGCATCCTAAACGACGGCTGGACAGTTGTAACCAAAGACCGCTCCCTCTCCGCCCAATGGGAACATGAAGTTTTAGTGACAGAAACCGGCTACGAAATCCTAACCATCAGCCCTGCCACCGGCAAACCCTAATCTGTCAAACCATCCCGCTTTCAAAGCAAAAAGGTCGTCTGGAAACTTGGAAATCAAGTTTGAACTGCACCCCAAAAGTTGGACATCCCCTCCAACTCGCAAGGTGCAGTTTTTTTATGAGCAAATATCAGGACAAGGCGACGAAGCCGCAGACAGTACAGATAGTACGGCAACCGATTCACTTGGTGCTTCAGCACCTTAGAGAATCGTTCTCTTTGAGCTAAAGCGAGGCAACGCTGTACTGGTTTAAAGTTAATCCACTATATCTTCCAGACTTTATCTTTCAGGCTAACTCAACCTTTAGTACGTTCCAACAGTTCTTCCGCCAAGGCGAGGTAGGCTTTGGTGCCTTTGGCGTTGGCGTCGTAGGCGAGCGCGGGCATGCCGTGGCTGGGGGCTTCGGCGAGGCGGACGTTGCGGGGGATGACGGTTTGGAACATCAGGTTGCCGAAATGTTGGAAAAGCTGTTCGCTAACTTCGACGACGAGGCGGCTGCGGCTGTCGTAGAGGGTGCGGACGATGCCGGTGATGTCGAGGCGCGGGTTGATTGCCTGACGGATTTTGCGCACGGTGGCGATAAGGTCGGAGATACCTTCGAGGGCATAGTATTCGCACAACATGGGGACGATGACGCCGTTGGCGGCGACGAGTCCGTTGAGCGTGAGCAGGGTCAGCGAAGGGGGGCAGTCGATGAGGACGAAGTCGTAGTCGTTTTCGACGGTTTGCAGGGCGTTTTTGAGGCGGATTTCGCGGGCGATTTCTTGCACCAGCTCAATTTCGGCACCGGCAAGCGCACGGTTGGCGCCGAGTACGTCGTAGCTGCCGTCCCCACTGCGGACGACGGCGGTTTTGATGTCGGTATCGCCCAATACGACTTGGTACACGCCTTCTTCGAGGCGGGCTTTGTCTATGCCGCTGCCTGTGGTGGCGTTGCCTTGCGGGTCGAGGTCGATGACGAGGACGCGTTTGCCTTTGGAGGCGAGCGATGCCGCGAGGTTGACGGTGGTGGTGGTTTTGCCGACGCCGCCTTTTTGGTTGGCAACGGCGAGGATTTGTGCGCTCATGTTTTTGCTGCTGTCGGATGGATTAATGGCGGAATTTTAACGTTTTTTGCTTGAAATGGGTATAAGGTCGTCTGAAAAGGAGGCGGTGGCGGGCAGGGACGTTTTATAGCGAATTTTCTTTAAATCAAGACAAAACAAGGTAATGCTGCGCCGATTTAAAGTGAACTTGCTATACAATATGCCGTTTATTTAACTGCCCTAGAGATATACCGTGAAAAAATCTTTCTTTGCCCTGATGCTTGCTGCTGTTTTACCTACTGCCAATGCAGCTTCGGTTGCCGAATTGGAGGAAAGAATCGAAGTTTTGGAAGCCCGCGTCGCCAGCTTGGAACGCATTATCTTATCGGGTTCGCGCAACGCAAACTGTATTTATGTATGCAGCATCAAGCCGTTCCAGAAGTTGTTTGAGGCTTCGGGGAAAAACGAATGGGAGGCGCGCCTCGCCGTCCGCCGTGCCTGCAATGCAGAAACTTCGGCGATGTTCTGCGAAGATTCTGCCATCCGTTGCGAAAAATACGAATAACGGGATTTGAATAAAAAGGTCGTCTGAAACAAAATCGGGTTTCAGACGACCTTTTTAACGGCATCCCGTCTTGTTTAACGCTGTTTTTTGCGAATTTCTGCCGCCATTTCCAAAGCGGTGCGGACAGCTTCAATCAGGCTGCCGGAGGCGGCTTTGCCTGTTCCCGCCAAATCCAGCGCGGTACCGTGGTCAACGGAAGTACGGATAAACGGCAGTCCGAGCGTAATATTGACGCCTTGTCCGAAACCGGCATATTTCAGCGTCGGCAGCCCTTGATCGTGATACATCGCCAAAACGGCATCGGCATCTTTCAGCAAAAACGGCTGAAACACCGTGTCTGCCGGATATGGGCCGCTGACGTATATGCCTTCGCTTTTGAGGCGGGTCAGCGCAGGGATGATGATGTCGGCTTCTTCGTGTCCCAAATGTCCGCCCTCGCCTGCGTGCGGATTCAATCCGGTAACCAGGATATGCGGTTGGGCAATGCCGAATTTGTCGCGCAAATCGGCGTTCAAAATACGGACGACAGACTCGACGAGCGGCTGTGTTACGGCATAGGCGACCGCGCGCAGCGGTAAATGGGTCGTAACCAAAGCGACGCGCAGCCCGCCGCCTGCCAACATCATGACGACTTGTTCCGTCTGACTTTTTTCGGCGAGGTATTCGGTATGTCCGCTGAAGAATCCGCCAGCCGCACCTGCATCATTAATGATGCCTTTGTGCAGCGGCGCGGTTACCATGCCGTCGAATATGCCTTCGGTAATGCCTTGATATGCCGTGTCCAGCAGTTGCAAGACATAACGCGCATTGGCGGGATTGAGCCTGCCTGCTTCGCAAGGGGTGGCAAGCGGAATATGCAAAACTTCCAATTCCCCATGGCACAACGGGGCTTTATCGGCATTACCTGATACAAAATCCCGCAAGACAACGTTTTTGCCCAACATCTCCGCCCGCTGCGCCAATAGGTCTTTGTCGCCCAAAACGACGGGGCGGCACGGCAACTCGGCAAACGCCAAATCCAAACAAATATCGGGGCCGATACCGGCAGGTTCGCCGGAGGTAACTGCCAATACGGGAAGGGACATGATGCGATTCCTTAATCTGGATAAAGGTCGTCTGAAAGTGGTTGATGGGGATTTCAGACGACCTTTGTTTTCATCTTTGCAATATAGGGCGGATTCCAATAAGACTCAGCTATCCCGTCATACCTACGCACGGGAATGACGGCAGAGTCCGTATTAAAAAACGAGTAGATCAACCCTATTGTATAGTGGATTAAATTTAAATCAGGACAAGG
>NZ_KV814912.1:0-492 GCF_001814135.1 Neisseria sp. HMSC067H09
AGCAAGAGGTCGTCTGAAAACTTTTCAGACGACCTCTTGCTTTATTCATCCCATCGTTTAATGCAGATGCTCGTAAATGGTTTCCGCCAATGCCTTGCTGATGCCTTCGACTTGTTCCAAATCTTCTTTGCTGGCGGCAACGACGCCGCGCAGGCCGCCGAAGCGGGTGAGCAGGGCCTGGCGGCGTTTGCTGCCTACGCCGGGGATGTCGCTGAGGGAAGAGGTAACGCGGGCTTTGTCGCGTTTTTTGCGGTGGCCTGTGATGGCGAAGCGGTGCGATTCGTCGCGCACGGTTTGCAGGAGGTGCAGGGCGGGGCTGTTGGGCGGCAGGCGGAAGGTTTCACCGGTGAACGGGAGGATGAGTTCTTCCATGCCGGCTTTGCGTTCGGGGCCTTTGGCGATGCCGACCAAGGGGATGTGCAGCCCGAGTTCTTCCCATACGGATACGGCGATGCCGATTTGTCCTTTGCCGCCGTCAATCAATACGACATC
>NZ_KV814913.1:0-841 GCF_001814135.1 Neisseria sp. HMSC067H09
TTAGGGGATTTTGGGGAATTTTGCAAAGGTCTCAGGTCGTCTGAAAAAAGTTTTCAGACGACCTTTTATATATAACTAGTAGCTCATACTCTACTTAATTAATATCAGTTAAATGGGTATACAAACCATTCAGTAATAGCCGCACAAACTCTCTTAAAGCCGATATACAGAACAGTTTTTATCTGCACCAGAAAAATAGTTTTTCGTAACATCATCACAAGAACTAGCACTACTCTCACAAATAAAAGTCGTTAGAGATTCATTAATCTTTATTACCCTAGGTTCTTTATTCTTATCTAATGCAACTGCTTTTAAAGTAAATTTCCCATCTAACGCGCCTCTAGCAAGCCCATGAGGATAAATACAAAAGTTTTCTAAACTCCGAGAGTTAGGCAAATCAGGCCACGCTGTAGAAGTTTTCTTGAAACTACCATTCTGCTGATAAAATCGTTCCATAAACTGAGCACTCTCAACAAGCGCTGCCAGAGCCTGACGTATTTCAGAGTCTCTAATATATTTTTGATAACTTGGATAAGCTATTGAAGTTAAAATCCCAATTATTGCAATTACAAAGATTAATTGAGTAAGAGAATACCCTTTACAATTTTCTTTATTCATCATTTATTACCTATTAATAATTTCATCACCCAATTTCAATATATATCCTTTCATAATAAGATCTTTTGGGTTTACAACACTTACTTTCAGACCAACTAAAGCCGCCCATATTTTCTTCCGAGCAGAATAGAAGCCTACATCTCAAACTCCTTGTCCTAATGCTTCCGGTTAATTTACTTTTGAATAGTATTTTTAGCTTTTGGGTTGGCAGGTGCGGGAGCGA
>NZ_KV814914.1:0-6214 GCF_001814135.1 Neisseria sp. HMSC067H09
ATGAGTGTCCAAGATTTGGGGGCCAGTTCAAACCGGATTTTGAGGTTTCAGACGACCTTTTTCATGACTGCCCGCTGCACCCCGAATATCGATACCAACACCAACGCAAATCCCGCCAGCGACTTCGCGTCCATCCCTTGCCCTAAAAACAGCCAGCCCAAGATAAATGCCGAGACAGGGCTGAGCAATCCCAACGACGAAACCGCAGCAGGCGAAAGTTTGGCGATTCCTCTGAAAAACAACACATAAGCCAATACGGCACCAAACAGGCTCAAATACAGATAGCCGCCGATATTGGCGGGGCTTAAAGATTCGAGCCGCGGTTCGGCAAGCAGGGCGACGGGCAGTAAAAACAATCCGCCGATGAAAAGCTGCCAGCCGGTGAACGCCAATACGGGCAGCGAAGTGCGGCGGTGTTTCGACAAATACACGCCCAACGCCATCGCTGCCGCGCCCGCCAATGCCGCCAAAATCCCCGTCCCGTCATAGCGCGCCTGCGGCGACAAAACCAAAAGCGCAATCCCCAAAACCCCTGCCGCCGACCAAGCCCAAGCTGCTTTAGGCGGCATGGTTTTGCCGATTAACCAAGTAAACACCAGCACCATCAGCGTCTGCGTCGAACTCAACACCGCCGCCAGTCCGCCCGGCAAGCGATACGCCGCCACAAACAGCATGGCCTGAAAAAAGCCGATGTTTAAAAAACCGAGCAAGACAACAGTCGCCCATTCATCGCGTTTGGGGATACGCCTCGTCCACGCCAACAGCAAAAGCCCGGCGGGTAAAACACGGATAAGCGCAGCGGTAAACGGTCGGTCTGGAGGCAGAAATTCGGTGGTCACCAGATAGGTGCTGCCCCAAATCAACGGGGCGAGTGCGGTGGTCAGGATGGTGGCGGTGCGGCTGGGCATCGGGATTCCTTGTATTTGTGTTTCAGCTTGCCCGAAGGTCGTCTGAAAAATGGGACGGATATGCAATGATGGAAAGAAAAAGCAGCCTGCACATTTTAAAACAAAAGTGCAGGCTGCTTTTCGTTATTTCAGACGACGAGGGGATTACAGCCGCCAGTTCAGTTTGAACATGATATTGCGCGGCATTCCGTAAAAATTGTAAGCACCGTTGCTGCGGTTGGCGTTGTTTTCAAAATAACGCTTATTCGACAGGTTGTTGCCAATCAGGCTCAAACGGATGCGGTCGGTCGGCGCGTATTGCACATCGGCATGCCACAAGGTGTAGCCGCCCTGCTTGAGGTTGGGCTGGTCGTGCAGGTTACCGGTACGGCTTTGCACGTTCATACCTGCGCCGATACTCCATCGGTGCGCGGCACCGGGCAGCCGGTAATTGGTGTAGAGCCTGAAGATACTGCGCGGCGTGTGCTGGCTGTATCTCTGCCCTGCTTGGTAGTCTTCGTCATCATTGCGGTATTTGCTGTCGTTGTAGGTGTAGCCGGCAAACAGTTTCCAGTTATCGGTCAGATTACCGGAAATTTCCGCATCCAAGCCTCGGCTGACCACTCGGCCAGTGTTGATATAGTAGCCGTTGCCCATTCCGTCATCTCCGCCATAAACGGCGCGGTTTTTCTGATCGATTTGGAACAAGGCGACGGCAGTGTTCAGGCGTTTGTTGTTCCAAGCGGATTTCCAGCCGATTTCGTAGTTGGTGCCGATAACGGGCGGTAAATCGTTGCCGCCGGCATCTTTATATTCGAGCTGCGGTTTGAAAATCGAGGTGTAGCTGGCATACAGGCTGTGATGCGGCGTTACATCCCAGGTAATACCCAAATAGGGCACGAAACGATTGCGGTTAATGCGGCGTGTCATACTCTCCAAAGGAGCAGGGTTGGCCGGGTCGATTATGTCATCGGTGTTTTGCCGATAACGCCACCGGGTGTAGCGGAAACCGGCCAGCAGGTGCAGTTTGTCGGTCGGATTAAAGCGGATACCGGCACTGACGGCATGGGAACGGGTATGCTCATCGGTGTGTCGGTGGATGGGGTTGAAGCGGTAATCCAAATCGGCCAGCTTGCTCCAATCGAGGCGCGGGATAACGGAACCGTCAAACGGATCCAGCGGGAAATCTCGGCTCAAGTTAGGGTCGCACCAGTTCGGCCAGCCGCGCGATGCGCAAAACTGGTTCCCAGAGTCGGACGGGTCTGCCCACAAATTCCAATGCTGCATGGTTTCGGAGTCGGTACGCCGTTTGTTGTAGCTGTATGTGGCGAACACGTCGTGCCGGCGTCCCAATGCCTCAAAGCGGCCGGTCAGCTTGCCTTGCGCCGTCCATTGCGCAGTTTTGTTGTCGGCAAGGCGGTTGCCGCTGCCCCAAATGGTGCCGCTGCTGTTTTGCCAGCTCGGACCGCTGCTGAGCGCGGCATACTCCCGAAATGCCGTGTCGCGGCGATAATCGACCAAGCCGACTGCCTGCCAGTTATCGTTGAAATCGTACCGCAGCTCCGAAAATAAATTGAATTTGGTGAAGCGGCTGTTGTTCCACGGCGCACCGGAATAAGCATTGCGCGGCAAATGCAGCGGATGATCCTCGCTGCCTGCAGGCAGGCCGTACACATCCGGCACCGCATGGCGGTTTTGATACAGGCTGCCCACCGTCCAAACTGCTTTTTCGCCCAAATCGAAATCAAGCACGCCGTACACCACGTTTTGCCGGCTATTGACGCGGTCGATGAAAGAACCAGACTTTTCCCATGCGCCCAACAAACGGCCGCGCACTGTTCGGCTGCTGTTGAGGCTGCCGGAAACATCCAATTCGCTGCGGTAAGTGTCGAAACGCCCCGCACTCACGCTGCCTTGTATCTGCCGTGCAGAAGTCGGCCGTTTGCGTACCGCATTGATGGTTCCGCCCGGCTCGCCGTTGGCCTGCGTCAAACCGGTGGCACCGCGCACCACTTCGATGTGGTCGTACACCGACAAATCGGTCTGACTCTCGGCATTGAGGATGGTTTCGCCCACATAGCTGGAAACATTGGAAGAAACGCCGTCTTCTTCTATTTGGTCGATATAGAAACCGCGCGACATGAAGCGCGAGCGGTCGGAATCGCGCACAACGGTAACGCCCGTAGTGGCCTTCAGTGCATCTTCCAAACGGGTAATGCCCTGCCCTTCAATCTGGGTTTTGGTAATGACGCTGACCGACTGCGGCGTTTCCTTGGGCGACAAAGCCAAACCCGTGGTGGTACGCATGGCGGAGGTGGTGAACGAATCGCGGTTTTCGGTACGCGTGCTGCGGTTTACCGCCTGTACATAAACATCTTCCAATACACCCGACACTTCAACTTTATCGGCAGCCGCTATGGCATGTGTGCCCAACAGCATGGAAGCAATCAGGCTCATGCGAAATCCCGAACGATTCATTTCTTCACCTCCCTTTTCATAGATTAAATTAATTTTTCCATTTTATTGAATAAAGAGAAGTAGATTTATCGGCAAAACGTTGTAATCCTAAAGCGTGATGCTATATTTTCAGACGACTGTGCGTTTTCTTCATGCAGGCCGTCTGAAAATTGGTTACCGTAGTTCGGACTGAAGCCTGACATGCCAAATCAGAAGGAATCGTGGGATGGATCCCATCCACCCTGTTCAAAATATTCGTTATCCGACACTAAGAATCAACCAACCCTGTCCCAGTTTAATCAAAAGTCCTAATTACTCCGCCAGCGCCGCATCCACCGCCGCAAGTGCATGGATGGCGGTGCTGTCGAACACGGGCAGCGGGCTGTCGGTTTCGTTCACAAGCAGGCAGATTTCGGTGCAGCCGAGTATCACGCCCTGCGCGCCTTCGTTTTTCAGACGGCCTATCACGTCGTAAAAGTAGCGGGCGGATTCGGGGCGGATGCGGTTCAGGCACAGTTCGTCAAAAATAATGCGGTGGATTTCGTCTTGTTCGGCGGCGGTCGGCACTATGGTTTTCACGCCCTGCCAACCCATGCGCTCAGTATAAAAACCGTCGCTCATGGTAAAGCGCGTGCCGAGCAGGCCGACGGCGGACAAGCCTTGCCGTTTGATGGCGGCGGCAGTCGCATCGACGACGTGCAGCAAGGGGATGCCAGCCACCTGTTCGATGGCGGGGGCGACTTTGTGCATGGTGTTGGTGGCGAGCAGCAAAAAATCCGCGCCGCCCGCTTCCAGCTTCCGCGCGCTTTGCGCCAACACGTTTCCTGCCGCCGCCCAATCGCCGCTTTTCTGCAAACGGACGATTTCTTCAAAATCCACGCTGTCGAGCAGGATTTTGGCACTGCGGTTGCCGCCCAAGCGGCGGTTGGTCTCGCGGTTGATGATTTGGTAGTAGAGCACGGTGCTTTCGGGACTCATGCCGCCGATGATGCCTATGGTTTTCATGTTTTTCCTTTCGTTTGATGTGTGGAGTTAATCAATCCTAGCGTGTCAGCACGAAGCTGTCGTCTATCAGCCGCCACACGTTTTCTGCGGGCGTTTGCGCCAATACGATGCTCAACCAGTGTTCTTTGTTCATGTGGTAGGCGGGCAGGATGCCTGCCGTCGCGCGCCATGCGCCGATGTGTTCGGGGCGGCATTTGACGTTGACGATTTCCATCAGACCGCCCTCGCCCATGCCCAGTTTTTCAGACGGCACGGGCATATACAGGCAGAACCATTTGCGGTTGCCCGTGTGGCGGAACACGGCAAAGTCGGGAGATTTCGCCCACGGATATTCCGCCGCCGCGCCGTAGCGTTCGGCCAGTCCGTCAAACAGGGTTGTTCGGTTCATGGCGTTTTTTCCTTTATAGTGAGTTAAGGAACAAATCAGGCATCAAGACCCGCCTGCTGAGTTTTCAGACAACCTCTCACTTCTCCTGTTTCTTCAACAACACACACGCCAAAATCAGGCTGGTGGCGGCAAAGGCGGCGATGGCGGCGTATTCATGCAACAGGTCGGCGGTGTGCAGCCCTTTGGTGAAGCTGCCGACGCTGACGGTGTAGTACCACGACGACGGGAAGGTTTTGCCGATAATCAGCGCGCCGCCTTCCATGGTGGACAGCGGGTAGAGAAAACCGGAATAGGTTTGCGCGGGGATCATGGTGATGATGGCGGTGGCGAAGATGGCGGCAAGCTGGGAGCGCACGAAGCAGGAAATCAAAAGCCCCAGCGCGGTACTTGCGGACACCATCAAGAGCGTGCCGACGGCGAGTCCTGCAAACGAGCCTTTAAGCGGCACGCCGAACAGGTAAATAATCATCAACATCATGGCGGCGAAATTGACCATGCCGACGGCGATATAGGGAAGCTGTTTGCCGATCAGATATTGCGCCACGGCGGCGGGCGATGCGTAGAAATTGGCGATGGAACCGATTTCGCGTTCGCGCACCACGCCGACCGCCGACATCATGGCGGGTATCATCATCAACACCAGCATCATCACGCCCGGGGCGATGGCGTTGATGCTGTCGAAATCCTGATTGTACATAAAGCGCGGTTCGATGCCGGCGGGGGCTTTGAGCGAAACGGGCAACCCGCTTTCGGCGATGCGGTCTTTGGTGTAGGCGGTGATCAGGCTGCCGATGTAGCCGCGGATGTTGGTGGCGTTAAACGGCATGGAACCGTCCACATAAAACCCAACTTCGGGTTTAAGTCCGCGCGCCAAATCGCGCCCGAAACCGCTCGGAATATCGATGACCAATATGGCGCCGGAGCTTTTGAGCACGGTGTCGATTTCGGCTTCGGACTGTATCGGCGGCTGTTGGAGGAAGTAGCGCGAACCGTCGAAATATTCGACCAGCTCGCGGCTGGCGGCGGTTTGGTCGCGGTCGTAAACGGCGAATTTCAGATTCCGTACGTCAAACGAAATCCCCCACGATACCGACGCCATGATAATCAGCGGGCCGAACACGGCGAAAAACAGGCGGATTTTGTCGCGCAGGAGTTCTTTAGCTTCGCGGCGGGCGAAGGTCCAAATCATGGAGAAGCGGTATTTGAAGGTTTGGGTGTTTGGGTTGTCTCGTAGGGTGTATGAACTTTGTTCACGCACGCCGTTTTGGGTTTCAGACGACCCTATATCTTTTCCTTGAAGGTCGTCTGAAAGTTCAGAATGCCTGTCATCCAATTCCCCTTCCGCGTGCGTGGCTTGCGCCACACACCCTACGGCCGGAGTTTCCGCCGGTAGGGTGTGTGAACTTTGTTCACGCACGCCGTTTTGAGTTTCAGACGACCTCGTATCTTTTCCTTGAAGGTCGTCTGAAAGTTCAGA
>NZ_KV814914.1:6314-13186 GCF_001814135.1 Neisseria sp. HMSC067H09
TTCACGCACGCCGTTTTGGGTTTCAGACGACCCTGTATCTTTTCCTTGAAGGTCGTCTGAAAGTTCAAAATACCTGTCATCCGATTCCCCTTCCGCGTACGTGGCTTGCGCCACACACCCTACGGTCGGAGTTTCCGCCGGTAGGGTGTGTGAACTTGGTTCACGCACGCCGTTTTGGGTTTCAGACGACCCTATATCTTTTCCTTGAAGGTCGTCTGAAAGTTCAGAATGCCTGTCATCCAATTCCCCTTCCGCGTGCGTGGCTTGCGCCACACACCCTACGGTCGGAGTTTCCGCCGGCAGGGTGTGTGAACTTGGTTCACGCACGCCGTCTGTATTTTGGCGAAACTCGCGTTGATCACTTTCAGAGTGCGCAGCCTCCTGACGGGACAACCCTTCCTCACCTTCCCCGCCTTCCGCTTCAATCAGATACTGCACAAACGCTTCTTCCAAATCCGGCGCATTCTGCCTTGCCGCCAGTTCGGCGGGCGTGCCCACCGCCAGCACGCGGCCTTTGTGCATAAAGGAAATGCGGTCGCAGCGGGCGGCTTCGTTCATAAAGTGGGTGGAAACGAAAATGGTGATTTTGTCTTCGCGGGAGAGTTTCAGAAGATGCCGCCAGAACATATCGCGCGCGGCGGGATCGACCCCCGAAGTCGGTTCGTCCAAAATCAATACTTCGGGGTGGTGCAGGCAGGCGGCGGCCAGTTGCAGGCGTTGGCGGATGCCCAGCGGCAGCGATGCGGGCGCGGTGTCGGCAACGTCCGCCAAATCAAACTGTTGCAGGGCTTCTTCCACCGCCGCCGCGCCTTCAGCACCCATCTGGTAGAGTCTGGCGTGCAAATCCAAATTGCGGCGCACGCTCAGTTCTTCATACAGCGAAAACGCCTGCGACATATAGCCGACAAGCATTTTCGTATCCAAGCCGCCCGCGTCTATCGGCTTGCCCAACAGCGTGGCGGCGCCTTCTGTCGCTTCCAACAGGCCGGTCAGCATTTTCATGGTGGTGGACTTGCCACAGCCGTTGCTGCCGAGAAAGCCGAAAATCTCGCCTTTTTGAATGGTGAAGCTGACATGGTCCACGGCGGTGAAATCGCCGAAACGCTTGGTCAGCCCGTGCGCTTCCATCGCGGGCGGCGCAGCGGGATCGGGGACGAACGGCGTAATGTCCAAACCACCCGAACCCTGCTGTTTCTCCGGCGGCAGCATTTTGACGTAAGCCTCTTCCAACACGTCGGTGCCGTAGTCCGCCAGCACGTCGGCAGTGGGCTTGTTTTCCAGCAGCCTGCCCGCGTCCATCGCCAGCAGCCGCTCGAAACGCTGCGCCTCTTCAATATAGGCGGTCGCCACAATCACAGTCATGCCCGCGTGTTCCCGCCGCAAATCGTCTACCAACGACCAAAACTGGCGGCGCGACAAAGGGTCCACACCCGTGGTCGGTTCATCCAGAATCAGCAAATCCGGGCTGTGCACCAGCGCGCAGCACAAACTCAGCTTCTGCTTCATCCCGCCCGATAGCTTGCCCGCCGCTCGGTCTGCAAACGGCGCGAGGCGGGTCGCCTCCATCAGCCGCGCAATCTGCCGCGTGCGTTCCTGCCCGTCTAAACCGAACAGCCGCGCGTGGAAATCGATATTCTCATACACCGACAAGGTAGGATACAGGTTGCGCCCCAAACCCTGCGGCATAAAGGCGATGCGGTGCGACAAGTCCCGCCGCACGTCCTTGTCCGTCATATCGCCGCCCAACACTTCCACCCGTCCGTCCTGAATCACCTTCACACCCGCCATCAGCGAGAGCAGCGTCGATTTGCCCACGCCGTCCGGCCCGATCAAACCGACCGTCGCGCCTTTCGGAATGTCCAGCGACACACCGTCAAGCGCAAGGGTCTTGCCGTAGCGGTGGGAAAGGTTTTGGATGGAAACGGTGTTCATGATGTGGCCTTTTTTGCAGAAAACGGGATTTCAGACGACCTGTTCGTCACGGCTGATTCCATCGGGCTTACGGCTTAAAAGCTCTGCCGACGCCTCACCCGCAGGTATGTATCCGCTTCATCAGTTACCTACCCGAGGTCGTCTGAAAAAGCGGATAACAGCCTAATCAAGGAAATTGAATATGTCTGAAAATTTCCCTTAATACCGTGAAACATAATGAAAGGATACATCGAACAAAGGTCGTCTGAAAACCTTGTCCATAGGCTTTCAGACGACCTTTTCTTTATGCCCTACCTTACAAATGCGGGTTCATCAGGTTTTCGGGCGACAGGATGCGGTCGAGTTCCGCTTCGCTCAAGAGGCCGCGTTCGAGTACGACTTCGCGCACGCCTTTGCCGGTTTGGGCGCAGATTTTGCCGACCAAATCGCCGTTTTCATGGCCGATATACGGGTTCAGGTAAGTGACCAGGCCGATGGAGTTGAACACATAGCGTTCGCAGATTTCGCGGTTGACGGTAATGCCTTTGACGCATTTTTCGGCAAGGTTTACCGCAGCGTTGCCCAAGAGAGAGATGGTTTCAAACATACATTGCGCGATGACCGGCTCCATCACGTTTAATTGCAACTGCCCCGCTTCGGCGGCGAAGGTGATGGTGGTGTCGTTGCCGATGACTTTGAAGCAGACTTGGTTGACCACTTCGGGAATCACGGGATTGACTTTGGCAGGCATAATCGACGAGCCTGCCTGCATTTCCGGCAGGTTAATCTCTTTCAAACCGGCGCGCGGGCCGGACGACAAGAGGCGCAGGTCGTTACAGATTTTCGATAATTTCACCGCCGTGCGCTTCAATGCGCCGTGTACCATCACATACGCGCCGCAGTCGGAAGTCGCTTCAATCAGGTTTTCGGTCAGTTTGCAATCCAAGCCACTGACTTCGGACAATTTTTTCACCGCCAAAGCCGCGTAGCCTTTGGGCGTGTTCACGCCCGTGCCGATGGCGGTTGCGCCCAAGTTGACTTCCAACAACAAGGCGCGCGTGCGGTCCAGATTCAAAATCTCTTCTTCCAGCAACACTTGGAAAGACTGAAACTCCTGCCCCGCCGTCATCGGCACGGCATCTTGAAGCTGAGTGCGCCCCATTTTCAAAACATCTTTAAATTCATCGGCTTTGGCGGCAAACGCGTCTTTCAGCAACGCCAGTTTTTCCAGCAGTTCGCCGACACTGTAATACACCGCCAGCCTGAAGCCGGTCGGATACGCATCGTTGGTGGACTGGCTGGCGTTCACATGGTCCATCGGGTTAACAATGTCGTAGCGGCCTTTCTCGTAGCCCAACACTTCCAAAGCAAGGTTGGCGATGACTTCGTTGGTGTTCATGTTGACCGAAGTCCCCGCACCGCCCTGATACACGTCGGACGGGAATTGGTCGAGGCAGCGGCCTTTGAGCAACACTTCGTCGCAAGCCTTTTCAATGGCGACAGCGATTTCGGGCTTCACCGCGCCCAGCTCGCCGTTTGCCTGCGCGGTCGCTTTTTTCACCATCACCATGCTGCGGACAAACTGCGGCACGTCGGAAATTTTTTGATTGGAAATTTTAAAGTTCTCCACCGCGCGCAAAGTATGGATGCCCCAATACGCCTCGGCGGGGATTTCACGGTCGCCCAGCAAATCGTGTTCGATACGGACAGTCATTTCTCTTACCTTCTCATTCGTTGGTTTATCAAGTAATGTGCATATGCAGGCGGAACATTAGACCGTTTTGCATGGGTTGTCTAGCTGCAAATGCGCCGTTGTTATCAAAGCAGGAAAAACACTCCCACCCGAAAGGTAAAAGGTCGTCTGAAACCTTTTTCAGACGACCTTTTACATGCTTACATACCGATAAGTCCCCGTATCTGCGGCCAGTAAAACAAACAGGCGATGGCGCAGACGGCGACGCTGATGCCTGCAGCGTTGATGCTGCTGATTTTCTCTTTAAACGCTATTGCGCCGACCAGCGTTCCCAAGACGATGACGCCGATGTTCATGCCTGCGAAGACCAGCGTCGGGTTGTCTTTCATCATTTGGTGGGCGGTGATGTAGGTAACGATGTTGGCAAAGTTCAAACCACCCAAAACGATGCCGCCTATAATGCCTTCTTTCGTCCATTTGGTCGATTGGGAGAAAAGGTAGCCGAACATCAAAATACCGGCGAGGCTGAAGGCGACCAAGAGGTTGCCGGAAAACGCCGTACCGCTTTTGGCAAGCTGTTTGAAGAGGATGTCGATGATGCCGTAGCCCGCCCAAACGCCCGCGAGCAGCGTGATTTGCGTACCCAATCCGCCCGATTTCTTGCCGCCGTCGGCTTTCCACAACAGGCAGAACAAAGCTACAAACGCCAAAACGATGCCTATCAGCCTGCCTTCGGTCAACGCTTCGCCAAAAATCACGAACGCGGAAATAATCGGCAATATCAAAGACAAACGCTGCGCCGCATCAGACTTGACGATACCCGCCGCATCGACTGCCTTGCCCATAATCACAAACACCGAAGGCAGCAGCACGCCCAGCGCGCCAAACAGCCACCAAGTCGGCAAAAAGGCTTTCGGGTTGCTCAAATCGGGTTTCAACACCCAAGCCGTCAGCGCCACTGCGACGATGTAGTTCACCGCCACCGCCTGCGCGACGTCGATTTTGTTCTTACGCGCCAATTTGAGCAATACCGACACAGACACGCTGCACAATATGCTTACCAATAAATAAATCATGTTTTTCCTTTGATTGAATGTGTCGGATGCGTGGACAAATTTTCAGACGACTTTCTTGGTGTCCTGTTTTGATATTTATAGTGAATTAACTTTAAACCAGTACGGCGTTGCCTCGCCTTGCCGTACTATCTGTACTGTCTGCGGTTTCGTCGTCTTGTCCTGATTTAAATTTAATCCACTATAATTTCCCGCAAACAACCCATACAAAAATTTCAGACGACCCCGGGATGCGAAGGTCGTCTGAAAACAAGGCGGGCGGTTGCGCTTAGAACCAAGTATCCAAAGACATACGCTTGTTGTCCGTCAGTCTGACGAAACCTGCCGCCAGACGGTAAGCAAACCAAACCGATACCAAAAACAGCAACACGGAGTCGATGCCGATAAACGCGGTGATTTTACTCAAAACAAACCCCGCCAGACCGCCCCAGAAGGTTTTAATCAGATAGTCTGCATGGTTATTATAAACCGAGTCTCCCATATCGCCACGTTTTACATACGCCAAAACGATGCCGGCAACAGGCATTACCAAGGTCGCAAATGCCAAGGCAAACAAAGCATACATCGCCATCACGTAAGTCCGGTCGCCGTCTTGGCGCGGCGCTTCCGCCGTATGCTCGCTACCGGTCTGCTGGCTGGCGGCCTGCCCGCCTTTACCGCTGAATTCACGGAGCGACTCGTCGTACCATGCCCGACGTTCGGGATTGACCAGCGTATCGTAAGCCTGACGGATTTCCTTAAAACGCTCTTCCGCTTCGGGATTGCCGGGATTACGATCGGGATGGTATTTCATTGCCGAATCGCGATAGGCTTTTCTGATTTCTGCAATGTCCGCATCCGCCGAAATGCCGAGAATTTCATAAAAATTACGGTTTTCCATATTAGGGTATGCCTCTTTGGTTTGTGTTTGCCAAAGCCCGATACCGTGAAATCACGCTAACAGGCTGTTTGACAGAATGAAAACAGATATAAAATCAGGCATTGTGTTCTTTTTATAAAACCTTCAAATTTGCCCGAATCTGCGTTTCCCGACTTAAAACCGTTTTGCATCCCTTTAGACGGCGACCTGTACATCCTGCGGATTCAAAGCCCGCAAAGCCTGCGGACTGACACCGATAATAAATCCGCGCTTGCCGCCGTTGATATAAACTTTCTCCAAATCCCAAATACTTTTTTCAACATACACAGGCAACCGGGTTTTCATACCGAAAGGCGTCGTCCCGCCCACCAGATAGCCCGTCCATTTGTTTGCCTGTTTCGGATCGGCAGGCTCGATGTGTTTCATGCCCAAATCGCGCGCCAGATTGCGGGTGGAAATCTGCTTATCGCCGTGCATCACGACAACCAGCCCTTTCTTCGCTTCGTTTTGCAACACGATGGTTTTGACCACCTGATGCTCGTCCACACCGAACAACTGTGCAAACTGCCCTGTCCCGCCGTGTTCCTCATAAACATAAATATAAGGCTCAAAATCAATTTGATGTGTACGCAAGAAACGGACGGCAGGAGTAACCGGATAATCGGTATTTTTGCTCATGATGCAGTTCCAATAATATTCAGACGACCTAAAACCAATATGACAATGACGCGTAAAAATAGTTTCCGCATCTTTTCAAAAACAACAAAACAGCCCGCCTGCTGTGGCAGACAATCAAGCTGAATGTTACCATAAGCCCCTGCCCAATATCCGCCATCCTGTTCCGACAAAATCGGAAAACCGAAATCCGACAACAGGACAGAATGCCCCGCATGCCACAACCTCAAGGAATATCAAATGAATATCCGATACCTCGGTACCACCGAACGCTACTCCGAAGCCGTCTGCGCTGGAGGATTCGTCTTCCTCTCAGGCATGGTTCCCGAAAATCCCGAAGCCGATGCCAAAGCCCAGACCGAAAACGTTTTGGCGCAAATCGACCGCTGGCTTGAAGAATGCGGCTCCGACAAAGCACACATCCTCGAAGCCACCATCTTCCTGACCGATATGAACGACTACGCCGCCATGAACGAAGCCTGGGATGCCTGGACAGCCCCCGGCCGCACCCCTGCCCGCGCCTGCATCGAAGCCAAACTCGCCAAACCGGAATGGGCGGTCGAAATCAAAGTATCCGCCGTGTGCAAGTGATTGGATTGGACAAGGGTCGTCTGAAAACTACAGTCGATTTTGAACTGCACCCCAAAAGTTGGACATCCCC